>JAVEEE010000400.1 GCA_030840615.1 Frankiaceae bacterium
GCAGAGATCCGCCGGCAGCTCGAGCAACTGCGCACGTCCGGCCTCCCGATCGAAGACGTAGCGGCCCGCGTGGACCAGCTGAACACCGACCTCCAGCAGGTACTGCTGACCGAGATCGTCCCAGCGGGTCCCCCGCAGGACCAGTCAGCGTCCGACACTGGGACGTCCACGACACCCACCGACACGAGCACGTCGACGACGCCGAGCGACACGGGCACGTCCACGACCCCGGCGGAAACTGGCACACAGACGACCCCGACCGACACGGGCACGTCGACGACGCCGAGCGACACGACAACGGAGACCACGCCGACGGACACCGGCACGCTGACAACGACGGGGACCTCGACGACGCCCACGGGCTAGGCAATAGGCATTAGGCCGGCTGTCCGCGTGCCTTGGTGGCGGGCCCTCGGCCAACGCAAGCGGCAGCCGGGCCTAATGCCTAATGCCTATTGCCTAATGCCTAGCCCGTCGGCGTCGTCGAGGTCCCCGTCGTCGTCTGCGTGCCGGTGTCCGTCGGCGTGGTCTCCGTTGTCGTGTCGCTCGGCGTCGTCGAAGTGCCCGTGTCGGTCGGGGTCGTCTGCGTGCCCGTGTCGGTCGGCGTCGTCTGCGTGCCCGTGGACGTGCCCGTGTCGCTCGGCGTCGTCGACGTCCCCGTGTCGGTCGGTGTCGTCGACGTTCCGGTGTCGGACGCAGGCTGGTCCCGCGGGGGACCCGCTGGGACGATCTCGGTCAGCAGCACCTGCTGGAGGTCGGTGTTCAGCTGGTCCACCCGGGTGGCGATCTCTTCGATCGGGAGGCCGGAGGTGCGCAGCTGCTCGAGCTGCCGGCGGATCTCTGCGATCCGCCTGTTGCCGTCGGGCGTGAAGTGGACCACTCCGGTGCCGGTGTAGACGTACTGGTAGGCGTCGGCGAGCGACTGGCAGAGGTTGCAGTCGATGTTCATCGCGAGCGCCAGGTTCTCCGGGACGACGACGCTCGGGTTGCCGGCGGCCAGGACGACCTGGATCGCGATCGCGACGGTCTCGCACGAGTCGCAGCTCGAGACCGCGGCGGCGGCGTTGCTCTGGTCGACCGTGTCGCCCATCACCCGCCGGATGTCGAAGACGATCTTGAACAGGGTCGAGTCGTCGCGCGTGTTGACGGCGACGGCAGCGGAGTCGTCGGCGAGCGCAAGCGGCGCGGCCGAGCCGGCCGCGAGCGCGACGCTGGTTGCAATGACGGTGAGGAGTGTCAGTAGGCGATTTCTCATGGCGTAGGTGATGTGGTGGTGTCGGTTGGCGTGGTCGAAGTCGTCGTGTCGGTCGTGGTCGGGGTCGTCGTGGTGCCGGTCGGCGTCGTCGATGTGGTCGTGTCGGTCGTGGTCGGCACCGTGGCCGTCTCCGTCGCGGCCGGAGCCGTCGTCGTGCTGGGCACCTCGACCGTGCTCGTGTGCTGGGCGCGGCTGTCGGCCTCCGCGGCGCGCCTCGCGCGCAGCTGCTCGGCGCGCGACTTGCCGGCCTGGCTCTGCGCGCCGCCCGCCTTGCGCTCGAACGGCGCACCGTGGAGCTGCTTGGCCCGCTGCGCGGTCAGCGAGGGCCGCCCGCTCGGCACGGCGCCAAGCGAGTCGATGCCGCCCTGGATCGTGCCGCGCTCGTTCTTCTGGATCGGGCGGTAGTCGCCGTTGGGCCACCACGTGTAGGCGGCCAGCGCGACGGTCGCGCCCGTGCCCCCGTGGACCAGCGCGCGCTTGAGCGCGCTGCCGGCGGACCAGCTCATGGCGCCCGAGCCGACGCGCTTGCCCACGCGGCCGGTCGACACGACCATGCCGAGCCCGGGCAGCACGAGCGCGGCGCACTGCAGGAGGTTGCCGGCCCCGGTGCCGAACTGGCCCGCGCCGAACGCGCCCGTGACCTTGTCCCAGCGGATGCCGAGCGAGTCGTAGGCCGTGGCGAAGACGCGCGGCGCGTGGATCAGCATCAGCCCGAGGACCAGCGCCAGCACCGGAATCAGCAGCACCATGTAGCCGGTCGCGACGCGGCGCACCCAGGGCTTCAGGTCCTCGACCTTCTCGTCGGGCTCGTTGCCGGGGACGGCGCTGCTCAAGATCGGCTTCATCCGCCCGAGCAGGTCCGGCACGCCGGTCAGGTCGGTCAGGATCAGGTAGCCGTCGAGCCTGCCGAGCGGCATCAGCTGCTGCACGATCGCGAAGGTCTGGACCATCACGAGCATCAGGACCGGCTCCCAGCCCGTGGCGAAGTACGCCGCCGCGCAACTCAGCGCGAAGATCGTGTTGAAGTAGACGCCGCCGAGGTCGGTGCGGAGGCGACCCCGGCGGTCCAATCCATAGGCGCTCGTCACGTCGGTGTAGAAGACCGGCCAGATCACGTACAGGCCGACGCCCATCACGCCGGGCTTCGCCCCGCCGTAGCGGCAGGCCGTCGCGTGACCCACCTCGTGGAACGCGGTCGCGAGGACCACGCCCGCGAACAGCACGACCACCAGGGCCGGGTTGTAGATCAGCGCTCGCAGCGGCTGGCTGATGCCGTGCGAGAAGAACAGCCAGGCGTCGAGCGCGAGGAACGCGGACACGACCACGAGGACGATCGGGCCGAAGAAGAGGGGGCGGAAGACGGAGGTGATCGCGTGCGATGCACGCTCGGGGATGACCTTCGCCGTCCAGGACAGCGCAAGCAGGTCGTCGCCGGGCTTCGGCTCGTCCGCCTGCTGTTCGGCGCGCTCCTGCGCGGCCGCGGCGGCCTCGGGGCCGGCGACCAGCCCCAGCGGGGCCAGCTTCTCGTCGACCAGGAAGCGTGCATCGTCGGGCTCGAGCTCGGCGCCGACGGCCTGCGTCACGCCCGCGGCGATCTCGTCGTAGCCGCGGCGGCCGTCGATCTGCTCGGCCAGCACGTAGAGAAGTTGTGGAAGCTGGACGACCTGTCCGTCGGGCCGGCGCGCCAGGTACGGCGCCTCCTCGAAGCCCGAGTCCTCCATCTCGCCCATCAGCTCTAGCCCCGGGATCAGGGCGGGCGGCGCTGCGGCGTCGCGGGGTGGTTGTTGAAGGGTGGTCATCCGTGGCCTCGACCGAGAGGAAGGGCGGCACGCGGCCGCCCTTCCC
>JAVEEE010000401.1 GCA_030840615.1 Frankiaceae bacterium
TGACTGCCGCTACCCCGGCCGACTCGGCGGCACGGGCGAGCTCGACGACCGCGCCGCCGGTGAGGAACTCGTCCGGCCGATCGACGCGATGGGTAGGCAGACCCAGCGACACCTTCATGTGGCGGGCGCCACGTCGACAAGCACGCACCTCGTGCCGGTGTAGATGGTCGGCATGCACTTGTTGCAGTGCACGCACAGCCCCTCGCCGCGCATTCCCTCGCGCATGGTGTTGACGAGGTCGGGCTCGCGCAGCAGCGCGCGAGCCATCGCGACGAAGTCGAAGCCCTCTGCGAGCACTGACTCGATGGTGTCCAGCCGGTTGACGCCGCCGAGGTAGATCAGCGGGAGTGACAGCGCTGCCCGGAACTGGCGCGCGTAGGGAAGGAAGAAGCCTTCCTCGAACGGGTAGTGCGGGAACAACCGCGGGGCCAGCAACCGCAAGGCCGGGCGGACGTAGCGCGGCTGACTAGCCAACATCTCCGCGAGTGGCACATCGCCCCGGAAGAAATACATCGCGTTCTCCAGCGACGACCCGCCGGAGAGCTCGATGGCGTCGAGCGTGCCGTCGGCCTCGATGAGCCGCGCCACCTCAATGCTCTCGTCGAGCCAGAGCCCGCCGGGGACGCCGTCGGCCATGTTGAGCTTTGCGGTGACGGCGATGCGGGTGCCGACCGCCGCCCGGACGGCCTGCAGCACCTCGCGTGGGAACCGGCTTCGAGCCTCCACCGCGCCGCCGTACGCGTCCTTGCGCCGGTTGAGGCGCGGGCTGAGAAACGAGCTCAGCAGGTAGCCGTGGCCGAGGTGGACCTCGACCGCGTCGAACCCGGCCTCGACCGCACCCGCCGCCGCCCGGGCGAAGTCCTCCCGCACGCGGTCGAGGTCGCGGGCCGACGCCGCCGGCACGAACCCCTTGGCGGGAGCGCTGAACCGTCGCGAGGGCGCGAGGCCGCGCGACCTGTTCGACCGGCCGTCGGCGACGAGACCGGCGTGACCGATCTGCGCGCAAGCAGCCGCGCCCTCCGCATGGGCGGCGTCGGTGACCCGACGGAGCTCGCGAGCGCTCTCCGGGGTGAGCACCAGACAGTGTCGGTGGACTCGCCCCTCGGGGGCGACGGCGCAGTAGGCGACCGTCGTCATGCCGACACCGCCGCGGGCAACCCGCGCATGGAAGTCGACCAGTCGGTCGGTCACCCGTCCGTGCGGGGTGGCGCCCTCGAACGTCGCTGCCTTGACCACCCGGTTGCGCAGGGTCAGCGGGCCGAGTCGGGCCGCGGCGAACGGCGACGTGACCATGCCTGGGACGGTACCTGACGACCCGTCAGATCGGCGTCCTATGATCACCTGATGCGCGTGCAGCTGGACAGCCGACTCGGCAAGGCCGTCGTCAAGATGGCGGGCAGCAAGACCTTCATGCGGGTGGGCCCCAAGGTTGTCCCGCACGTCGACCGGTTCCTGCACAAGGTGACCGGCGGCAAGTTCATCTCCAGCGGCGGGCTGCTCCCCTCGCTCGTTCTGACCACCACCGGCGCGAAGACCGGGCAGAAGCGGACCACGCCCCTCGCGACCAAGCCGGAGGGCACCGGCTGGTACGTCGTCGGCAGCAACTTCGGTCGCGAGAAGCACCCGTCCTGGACCGCCAACCTCATCGCCAACCCCGACGCCGAGGTCTCGTTCAAGGGCAAGACGACGCCGGTCAACGCGCACCTGCTGACCACAGAGGAGAAGGCCGAGGTCTGGCCGCACCTCGTCAAGTTCTGGCCCAACTACGACGTCTACGTCAATCGCAGCGGTCGCGATCTGCGCGTCTTCCGCCTCGACCCTCGATAAGTCCGCGATGCGGGTCGCGGTCACCGGTGCGACAGGTTACGTCGGCGCGTTCACCGTCAAGGCACTGCTCGACAACGGCCACCAGCCGCGGCTGCTCGTGCGGAGCATGGACCGGCTACGCGCCAACGTCGGGGCGCTCGGCGTCGCCGTCGACCGCTTGGACGTGGTCGACGGCGACATGACCGACGCCGATGCAGTCAAGGCCCTCGTCGAGGACTGTGATGCAGCCGTTCACTCCGCCGCGGTCGTCGCCACGTTGAATCGCGCCGATGCGGCGCGCACGATCGACGTCAACGTCCGTGGCACCCGCATCGTCGTCGACGCCGCGCTCGCAGCGGGCTGTGACCCCGTCGTACACGTGTCGAGTGTTGCCGCGGTCTTCAACCCGGCCGAACCCACGGTGCACACCGGGCTGCCACCGGCGACGCGAGCTGCCAGCCCCTACACGCAGTCGAAGGCACTCGCCGACGAGCTGGTGCGGCAGCGGCAGGACGACGGCGCACCGGCGGTCATCGTCTATCCGGGTGGCGTCAACGGACCGGCCGCCGGAAGCGCCTACGGCGAGGTGGCCCAAGGCTTCATCTCCATGCTGAAGACCGGATTCCTCGCGCTCGACGACGGCGGCATCACGGTGATCGACGTGCGTGACCTCGCCGCGGTGCTCGTGGCGACCCTCGTCCCCGGGCAGGGACCGCGGCGCTTCATGGTCGGTGGCCAGCTGATGACGTTGCCCGAGATCGGCACGGTCATCCGGCAGCTGACCGGCCGTCGCTTTCCGGTGCTCCCGACGCCGGGCGCGGTGCTGCGCGGCCTCGGTCACGTCACCGACGCCCTACGCCGGGTCGTGCCGTTCGAGACCGTGTTCACCGCCGAGGCGATGGACCTGCTCACCCTCGCGCGGCCGACGGACGACAGCGCGGTCCACGAGCAGCTCCGCGTTCTCTTCCGGGATCCGGTGGAGACGATCGAGGCATCGCTGCGCGCGCTGTATGCCGGCGGGCTGCTGTCGGCGAAGCAGGTCGGCGCTCTCGCCACCGCCCGCTAGGGCCCAGCCCGCTCTCGTCTTTGCACTTCGGCGGGCCACTCTTCTTTGCACTTCGGAGGGCTACCGACCACGACACGCCGTTGAAGCAGCCGCACCATGGTCGGTGGCCCTCCGAAGTCGTGTCCCTTGACCTGCGCCGGCTGTCGCTAGAACTGCTGCAGGCGCTTCGGGATGACCTCGGCGACACGCGGCTTGCGCGGGCGGATCGCCTTGTCGAGGAACGCGCCGAGGCTGGTGTCGTCGACCGAGCCGCGCAACGCGTCGAGTGCGAGCAGTCGCTTGGTCTGGTCGTCGCGACGCGCGTTGAGGTCGGTGACGAGCTTGTCGATCCGCTCGCTCAGCGCGCTCACCTCGCGGACCTCGGTCTCCACCGAAGCCAGCAGCTGTCGGAGGCCACCCGCCAGGTCGATGCTGCCGGGTGCTGGTGCAGCACTCGATCCGCTGCTGGCAGCGGGACGTGCCGCCGGCTTGCGCACCGTCGTCTTGCGCGCAGCTGTCGCCTTCTTGCGGGGGCGCCTGGTCTGGGTCTTCTTTGCTGAAGCTCTCGCCACTGTGTGTCCTCTCCACGTCGGGCCGGCTCGGCCGACCCGATCGGTCGGCGCCGAGCCTAGACCGAAACGCCTCAGAGCTTCAGTTCTGTCCCTACGGCGAACCCGTGCCGCTGGCCGTCCGCGAGGAACGCACCGACGGTCTTGTCAAGCTCGTCGACCGTCCACGTCTCGCGCTCGGTCGCAAAAACGCCATCGAGACTCGGCGCCTTCATGACACCGATCTTGCCGCTGTAGACGACGAAGACGTTGCCGGTCACGTGGTCGGCTGCGCGGCTGCCGAGCCACACGACGACCGGGGCCACGTGCTCGATCGCCCAGGGGTCGACCTCATCACCTTCCGGAGCGGGAGGGAACGTCGCCTCGGTCATCGCCGTACGCGCTCGCGGTGCGATCGCGTTGGCGCGTACGCCGTAGCGTCCCGCGCCTTGCGCTACGGCGAGGGTGAGGGCGGCAATGCCCGCCTTGGCCGCGGAGTAGTTGGGCTGGCCGGGAGATCCGAACAGGAACGCCTCGGAGGCAGTGTTGACCACCCGCGCCCACTGGGGCTCGCCGGTCGCCTTCGCCCTGTCCCGCCAGTGCGCGGTCGCTGCCTGGCAGGTCGCCGCGTGCCCGCGCAGATGCACCCGCAGCACGGTGTCCCACTCGTCGGCGGTGATCGAGAAGATCATGCGGTCGCGCAGCACGCCGGCGTTGTTGACGAGCACGTTGATGTCGCCATAGGTGTCGACCGCCGTGCGGACGAGCGACGTCGCGAAGTCCCAGTCACCGATGTCACCGGCGACACCGATCGCCTCGCCACCCGCCGACACGATCTCGGCCGCGACGGACCCTGCTGCATCGCCGATGTCATTGACCACGACCTTCGCGCCGGCCGCCCCGAGGGCGAGCGCCTCGGCCCGGCCCAGTCCCACTCCCGCGCCGGTCACGAGAGCCACGCCGCCTTCGAGCTCTGCCCCGGTGAACGACGGGACCAACGGCTTCACCACGACAGCTTGCTCCTCATCGATTGACGTTGGTCATCCGGCGGCGCCGAGCATCAGTGCCGACGTGGGTACGCCGGTGCCGCCGGTCACCAACACGTGCTCGGCACCCTCGACCTGGTTGACAGACGTACCACGCACTTGCCGGACACCCTCGGCGATGCCGTTCATGCCGTGCAGGTAGGCCTCGCCCAGCTGGCCACCATGGGTGTTGACCGGCAGCCGCCCGCCGAGCTCGATGCCACCGTCGGCGACGAAGTCCTTCGCCTCGCCCGGACCGCAGAACCCGAACTCCTCGAGCTGCGCGAGCACGAACGGCGTGAAGTGGTCGTAGAGCACCGCCGTCTTCACATCAGCGGGCGCCAGCCCCGACGTCTCCCAGATCTGGCGCGCACACGTGCCCATCTCGGGCAAGCCGACGATCGACTCGCGGAAGAAGGACCGCATCATGTGCTGGTCGTCGGCCATCCCCTGCGCGGCCGCCTCCACGATCACGGCGGGCTGCGCCAGGTCGCGGGCTCGCTCGGGTGTCGTCACCAGCATCGCCTGTCCGCCGTCGGTCTCCTGACAGCAGTCGAGCAGGTGCAGCGGCTCGACGATCCAGCGCGATGCCTGATGGTCTTCGAGCCTGATCGGCTGGCCGTAGAAGTGCGCGGCCGGGTTGGTCGCCGCGTGCCTGCGGTCGGCGACTGCGACGCGCCCGAAGTCCTCACTCGTCACGCCGTACTCGTGCATCATGCGCGTCGCGAACATCGCCACCCACGACGCCGGCGTCAGCAGGCCGAACGGTGACGTGAACGCGAACTGTGCCTCCTCGGCCGTCGCCCCGGCGGGCCGGTCCTGCACACCGACGCCGAACCGTCGGCCGCTGCGCTCGTTGAACGCTCGGTAGCAGAGCACGTAGTCGGCGACGCCGGACGCGACCGCCATTGCGGCGTATTGGACGGTGGCGCACGGCGCACCGCCACCGAAGTGGATGCGGCTGAAGTGCGTGAGCTCCGGGATGCCGAGCCCGCGCATGATCTCGCTCTCGGGATTGCTTTCCATCGTGAACGTCGAGAGCCCGTTGACCTGACGCGGATCGACACCGGCGTCCGCGCATGCGGCTGCGCACGCCTCCAGCGCGAGCTGCAGCTCGCTGCGTCCCGATGCCTTGGAGAACTCGGTCGCGCCGATGCCGACGATGGCCGCGCGGCCGGCGTAGGAGTGCTTCACGGCTGAAGCTCCAGCTCGACCGTTCCGGTGACGTGCGGCCCGAGCTCGTTGGACGCCTGTACGCCGACGACGACGCGGCCGGTGTCGGCGTCGACCGACTTGACGGCCCCGCTGAACGTCAACGGCATGTAGGGGTAGGCCGGGGCGCCGAGCCGCACGCGCAAGGCGGTCACAGCGGCGTCCGGACCCGACCAGTCGGTGACGTAGCGCTCCATCAGCCCGAGCGACGTGTTGATGTTGAGGAAGATGTCCTTCGAGCCCTTCTGCACCGCGAGATCGCGGTCATGATGCACGTCCTGGAAGTCGCGGGTCGCCAGCGCGCCCGCAACGATGTGGGTCGGCGCAAGGGGCAAGGTCCACAGCGGCAGTCGCTGCCCTTCCTGCACCGAGCCGGCAGTCAATGTGTCCTCACGCCGCGTCGGCGTCGCCGGCCGGAACTGCGGAACCGTGATCGGTCCACGCGAGTCGGTCGCACCCTCGACGAGAGCGGGGTGGCTGTCGAGCCATTCGATCTCGAGGGGCATTCCGACCTCGGCCTGGGCCGGGGAGACGCCGACGAGGTCGGCCAGGAAACGCACGCCCCGACCCGCGCCATCGTCCGCACCGTCGAGCTCGACGAGTCCGACCACCAACGGGTAGCGGAACCCCGGCACCTGCGGATGGTGCACGACGGAGAAGGAGTAGAGAGTGCCGCGACCCGACACGACGACGTAGCCCATGTCGAACGCGCCGCACGAGGAACAGCGTGGGGACGGCGGGAAGAAGACCCGGCCACAGCCGTTGCACCGCGGCAACCGGAGCTCGTGGTTGCGGTAGCCCTCCCACAGCGCCTCGTTGTCCTTGTTGATGCCGGGTCGGGGCCGCAGCGCCGGGCTCGGGTCGGGCGCCGGACGTGCCTGCGCTGCCGCCGCCGGCGACGTCCCGGTGCTCTGCTGACCGGAACTCGGCTTGAACTTCAGGATCCGAAAGAGCAGGTCGCCGACGTGCTCGCCGTCACTGGTCTCGTAGCGCTGCCTCGTCGTGACGAAGTGCCCGACGCCGAGTGCGGTCTGCTTCTCCTCGGACACGTCGTCGAGGATCTGCGTGTTCTGCACCACGTCCCCAGGACGAAGGTAGCGGGCGATCTCGAGTTCGCTGTTCACGGCGACGACGCCGATGAAACCGGCCTCCTCCAGCAACCGAAGGGTGCGGCTGCGCGGGTCTGCGGCCGGCGGCTTCGCGGCGGGACGAAACCGCGGCTGTGCGGGCAGCCCCGGGCGGTCCCAGATGTCGAGCGTCGCGGGCGGCGCCACGATGCCACCGTGCCGGCTCTTCGCGGCGGCCTCTTCGTCGGTGTAGACGGGGTTGCCGTCGCCCATCGCGTCACACCAGTCGGCGATGGCGGGCAGGTTCACCGGGTGCCGAGCCGACTGGACCGGCCCCTGCTGACCGACCAGCGCGCGCAGCCGGGTCAGCAGGTCGTCCGCCGACATGGGCGTCCCTCCCGGCGGGTTGGCCAATTACGTTCCACGTCGGTATGAATATATCTGATGAGGTTTCAGGAAACGGCCGAGGAGCAGTCGCTGCGGCGCGAGCTGCGGGCCTACTTCGCCACCCTCGTTCCCGCAGACGAGCGACGAACGCTCACCGCCCCCGGCGAGAACGAGCCCACGTTTCGCCGCGTCGTACGCCGGCTCGGGCAGGACGGCTGGCTCGGCATCGGCTGGCCGACGGAGTACGGCGGGCAGGCGCGGTCGGCGCGCGAGCAGTTCATCATGTTCGACGAGGTGCAGCGGGCGGGTGTGCCGTTTCCCTTCGTCACCATCAACACCGTCGGGCCGACGATCATGCGGTTCGGGACCGACGAGCAGAAGGCGGCCTACCTGCCACGCATCCTCGCCGGCGAGCTCAACGTCGCAATCGGCTACACCGAGCCGAGTGCGGGCACCGACCTCGCGTCTTTGCGCACGTCGGCACGGCTCGACGGCGACGAATGGGTCATCAACGGCAGCAAGGTCTTCACGTCCGGAGCCAACCAGGCCGACCTGATCTGGCTGGCCTGCCGCACCGACCCCGACCAGCCCAAGCACAAGGGCCTGTCGATGATCATGGTGCCGACGGACACGCCCGGTTTCCGCTGCACGCCGATCGTCACGGTGGGCGACATCGTCACGACGACGACCTACTACGACGACGTGCATGTGCCCGCCGACAATCTCGTCGGTGAACGCGGCGGCGGCTGGCGGATGATCACGACACAGCTCAACCACGAGCGGGTCGGGCTGGCCGCACTCGGCGGACCGGCCTGGCGACTCTGGGGTGAGGTCCGCAACTGGGCGCGGACCGCTCCCGCAGCGAGCGGCGGCACGCTTGCCGACGTCGCATGGGTGCGCGCCGACCTCGCCGACTGCTTCGCGCGCCTCGAGGCGATGAAGCTGCTCAACTGGCAGATGGTGGAGGCGATCGCCGACGATCGGCTGCAACCAGCCGAAGCCTCGTCCGCGAAGTTCTACGGCACCGAGACGCACGTGCACGTCTACCGCAAGCTGCTGACCATCCTCGGGGCCGGCGGCTGGCTGCGGCCCGGCTCGCCCGGAGCCGCCCTGCGCGGCGAGGTCGAGCGGATGGGGCGCTCTGCGCAGATCAACACCTTCGGCGGCGGGATCAACGAGATCCAGCGCGAGATCGTTGCCGCCGCGGGCCTCGGCATGCAGCGGCGAGCGCGATGAACACGGCGTTGGACGACAACCAGGTCGCGATCCGGGATCTCGCCGCGGACCTGTTCTCCCGCCGGGTCGACGCCGCACGCGTCGAGAAGATCGAGGCAACCACTGACAGGTTCGACCGCGAGCTCTGGTCAGCGCTGGCCGACAGCGGGCTGCTCGGTGCCGTCGTCGCGGAGGAACACGGCGGCCTCGGCTTCGGTGCAGTGGAGCTCGCGTTGGTGCTCGAACAGCTCGGCCGGTCGGTGGCACCGGTGCCGCTTGTCGCGACTGCGCTCGCATCCTGGTGTCTCGCGACCCACGCAACCGTTGGCCAGCGCACCCGTTGGCTGCCCGGATTGCTCGACGGATCGCGCGTCGTCGCCGTGGCCGCGCCGGCGTCGACTGTCGGCGTCCGTGCCGATGGTGACCGGTTGACGGGCACCGTTGTCGGCGTCGCGTGGGCGCACGTCGCCGACGCCGTCCTGCTGCCCGTCGGTGCAGACGTCTTCCTGCTCGACCTCGCCTCGATCGCGCCGGCGGCGGCGCGGGGCGAGACGACGGCCCGCGAGGTCGCCCTCGACCTCGACCTCGATGGTGTCCCGGCAGAGCGGGTCGGCGAGTCAGCCGCAGGCTGGTTGCGCCTGCGTGCCCGCGCCGCGCTCGCCGCTGTGCAGGCCGGTGTGACCGACGCGGCGCTGCGGATGACGGCGGACTACACCTCGCAGCGCGAGCAGTTCGACAAACCACTCTCGACGTTCCAAGGCGTAGCGCTGAAAGCGGCCGATGCCTACCTCGACACCACGGCGATCCGCGCCACGTCGATGCAGGCGGCGTGGTCGCTCGACCAGACCGACGACGCAACGCTCGCGGTGCTGACCGCGGCCTGGTGGGCCGCCGAGGCCGGCCAGCACTGCGTGCATCTCACCCAGCACCTGCACGGGGGCATGGGCGCCGACATCACCTATCCCGTGCACCGCTACTTCCTGTGGGGCAAGCAGATCGAGCTGCTGCTCGGGGGGGCGTCCTCGCTGCTCGAGGAGCTCGGCGGTGCGCTGAACGCTCGACCCGACGCCGGCCATGCCCTGGTCCTGGACTAGCCGGCGACGGCTTTGGCGAAAGCCTCGAGCTCGTCCTTGAGGTGGCCCTCCAGGCTGCGCAGGTCAGGCATGAAGTCACGGCACGAGTGCAGCCCGATCGAGAAGTTGTCGCCGTAGCTCCAGGCCGTGAGGTTCAGCCCCAGCACCCTGGTGATCGGTCCCATCGACCGTACGGCGACGACCGGATGACCGGCGAGTGACAGCCGCTGAGGTCCACGCACGTTCGACACGATGGCGTTGAAGGCCGGCCTCCCGGTGACGCGCTCAGCCAGCGCCAACGTCTTCAGAGTCAAGACACCGAACAGCAGGTAGTAGTCCTGCCACACCGCGAACAGCTCCTGGTCGCCCTTCGCCCATTCACGGGCCGCATCGAGGCTCGCCTTCACGGCAGCCAACCGTTCCAATGGATCAGCGACGTCGGTGCCGAGCGACACGTACCAGTACGACGTGCGGTTGCCGAAGTTGTCCTTTTCGTCGTCTCGGCGCAGAGACACCGGGTGGGCGCAGTTGAGGCAGCGGTCCGGCTCCTCATCGTGGCTGAGCAGGTAGCGCCTGATCGCCCCGCCGCAGACCGTGACGAACACTTCGTTGACGGTCGCGCCGGTCGCATCCTTCAACGCCTTGATGTCGTCGAACGGCACCGTCACGTCGGCGTAGACCCGGTCGGCGAGCGGGAGCCGGTTGAACCGCGTGCTCGGTCCCGACATCGGGTTGACCACGGGAGGCGCGCCCGCCTTCTTCCGCGCGATGTTGCCACGCACCGACGCGACGGTCCGCCGGGCCACGTGCGGCAGCTTGGCGTAGAGCTTCAGCTGGGAGGTCACGGCAAAGCGCACCAGCTCACTCCTCGTCGGCACCGGCTCGCCGACTGCGGGTGCGGGGCCGTAGGGCAGCCCCACCGCACTGTCGAACGCGACTTCGAAGAATCGCACGCTGGCCTGACCGTCCATGATCGAGTGGTGCAGCTTGAACACCAGCGCTACCCGACCGTCGGACAGTCCGTCGACCACTGTGAGTTCCCACAGCGGTCGCGACCGGTCGAGCTGCACTGACGCGACGCGCGCGACGAGATCGTCGAGCTGCTCGTCGGAGCCAGGAGCCGTCAGGTGCTCGGCGCGCAGATGCGCGTCGATGTCGAACGGACCCGCGTCGACGAAGACCGGCCGGCCGAGACCGAACGGGATCCGGTGCACCCGCCAACGCAACGGCGGGATACGGGCCAGCGTCTCGCCGGCCCAGTCGCGAACGGTCGGGAACGACAGCGGGCCGTCCGGTCCGGGCGCCACGATCGCGATCTTGATCGTGTGCATGTGCTGGGTGGCTGTCTCCTCCAGCACATGGAGGGAGTCGACGCCACTGAGCTGCCGCACGCTCACGTCTCCCGTCTGCCGGTGACACCGCTGCGGGCCAGTACGTCGATGACGAACCGCCTGCTCGCACCCATGTTGTTGACGATGTGCGCGCCCTGCAGCCACAGAATCTCGGGCTGCTCCCAGTGCCGCCACAGTGCCAACGCCTGTTGCGGCGTGATGAGTCGGTCCCCGACGGCGGCGTAGAGAAACCGCCGGTCGATCGGCGGTCGCGGCGCAAACGCGAGCGGTGACACCAGTCGACTCAGGGTGCGGAAGTTGTCGTCAAGGACATGGCTGGCCGCCAACGCCGAGTCTCCCCAGCGGCTTCGCATCGTGTCCGCAAGCATCGTCGCGAGGTCGGAGGTCGGCACACCGGCGACGACGCACGCGAGGCTGTCATCGAGGCCGGCCATCAGGGCGGCCACGTGGCCGCCGAGGGAGACCCCGAAGACGCCGATCCGACCTGCATCCTGCTCCCGCAGCCAGGTGAGCAAGGAGCGCGCATCCCACACCGCTTGCGCCATGCCGAGGAAGTTCGCCACCGGGTCGATTCCGGGGAAGGGATGGGCGCCGACGCGGCTGCGCGGTCCGTGCATCGGAAGCACGAGATGCGCAACGTCGACGTCGAGATCCTCCTGCAGCCGCCGGCTGCCGAGGAGCCGCAGGTCGCGCGGCTCGCCCATCCGGTGTCCGTGCAGGACGACGACCCAGGGACGCGGCTCGGCGTCGCGGCGCAACACATAGGCATGGGCCTGCTGGTTGGATGCGCCGTCGTACCAGCGTTCACTGCCCGGCAAGTCGACCGGTGGTTGGTAGGCACTGTCGAACGAGACGTGCTCGAAGTCGACGCCGGCCCGTCGGCGGCGGCTGATCCGCACCGCGCCGTGCAACGGGGGGGCGGGATGGGCAAGCGCTGGGTCGTCGAGCACACCGGCTTGCCGCAACCGCTCGACGGCAGCGGCCGCGTCCTCGACCGCGGACTCACTGACCGCCGCCGCACTTCGGCGGGATGCGAGGTAGGCCGCCGACATGGCCAGCTCGTCGACCGCCACCGTGGCCCAAGCGAGCGGGTTCGATGCCAGCGGCGGGACGCCACCGCCGGAGGCCGGCCGGGTCGCCTGCCGGGCGAAGCTGAGCGAGCGGGGGACGACGGCACCCAGCTCCGACCACCAGGGCCGCTGCGGGGTCGCCGTGTCCATCCGCGCTCCTCCTGGCACCGTGCGGCCTCGTTCCCGGACCTCGTTGGTACGGTCGGCCACCCTAAAACTGACGGGTCGTCAGGAGGATGGCATGCCGCTCAACCACGCGTTCATCGGGCGGTCATCGCGAGCCGAGGGCACGTTCGAGGTGTCTCGCGAGCACATCCGGCGGTTCGCCGACGCGATCGGCGACGGCAACCCGGTCTACCGCGACCAGGAAGCAGCGCGGGCCGCCGGCTACTCCGATGTCGTCGCCCCACCGACGTTTCTCACGACCGTCGGCCTCAGCCTCGCCGGCGGCAACGGGCCGCTGGCCGACCCGGATCTCGGCCTGGACTTCGGCCGGGTCGTCCACGGCGAGCAGCGCTATGTCCACCACCGTCCGGTTGTGCCCGGTGACGTGCTGACGGCCACGACGGTGATCAGCGACATCCGTACCACCGGCGACAACGAGGTCATGACGATGACGACCACCATTGACACGACCGCGGGTGAGACGGTGTGTACCGCGCTCAACGTGATCGTGTCCCGCGGGACCGCAACGACTGCCTGAACGAGGGCGCCGCGACCGTAGGTGCAGGGACTCGTCCTCGACCGACGCGCCGCTCGGCCCCGACTCAGGCGGTCGGAACGGCTGCCACCAGCGCGTTGAGAGTGTCCTTCGCGTCGCCGAACAGCATCGTGGTCTTCGGGTCGTAGAGCAGCGCGTTGTCGATGCCCGCGAAACCCGGCCGCATCGATCGCTTGAGAAACACGACCGCATGCGCCTCGTCCACATTGAGGATCGGCATCCCGTAGATCGGCGACCCCGGCAGGTCACGTGCTGCCGGGTTGACGACATCGTTGGCGCCGACGACGAGTACGACGTCGGTGAGCGGCAGCTGAGGGTTCACCTCGTCCATCTCGCGCAGCTGTTCGTAGGGCACGTTCGCCTCCGCCAACAGCACGTTCATGTGTCCGGGCATGCGTCCGGCGACCGGATGGATGCCGTAGACCACTTCCACGCCACGGTGTTCGAGGAGGTCCGCAAGCTCGCGGATCGTGTGCTGGGCCTGGGCAACGGCGAGGCCGTAGCCGGGAACGATGACGACCTGCCGTGCATAGGCGAGCAGCACGGCCACGTCGTCGACCGTTCCGGTCCGGACCGACCGGTCATCGGAGTCACCGGTCACGACAGTGGTCGGCTGGGCAGTGATCGCCCCGAACAGGATGTTGGACAGGGGACGGCCCATCGCCTGGCTCATCATCCGGGTCAGCAGGGTGCCGGAAGCGCCGACCAGGGTGCCGGCGACGAGGAGCAGCGGCGTCCGCAACACCGCGCCGGTCGCCGCCACCGCGAGGCCCGTGAACGAGTTGAGCAACGAGATCACGACGGGCACGTCGGCTCCACCCACCGGAAGCACGAACAGCACTCCCAGCACGAGCGCGACGATCGTGAGCAGCACCGCGGCGAGCACACTGCGGGCCGCCAGCCCCCAGACGACGAGCCCGACCGTCGAAGCCCCGAGCAGCAGGTTGATCAGACGCTGTGCCGGCAGCACGACGGGCCGGCCGGTCATCAGCTCCTGGAGCTTGGCAAACGTCACGGCGCTGCCGGTGAAGGACACCGCGCCGATCAAGGCGCTCAAGAGCACCGCCGCGGCGGTGCCCAGCCCAGTCTCGGTCGACGACCGGTCGAACTCCGCGAGCGACACGAGTGCCGCAGCCGCGCCACCGACACCGTTGAACGCCGCCACCATCTGGGGAATGGCGGTCATCTTCACCGACCGCGCCGCGGGCAGGCCGATGGCCGAGCCGAGGGCGATCGCGCCCACGATGAGCAGTGCCCGGTGCAGGCCGGGGGTGGCGAAGGTCACCGCCACCGCAACGGTCATGCCGGCCGCACCGACCAGGTTGCCCGCCCGAGCGTGCCGCGGCGTCGACAGCCCCTTCAGCGCGACGATGAAGCTGACCGCGCAGAGGAGATAGACCAGCTCGACGGTGTCGGCGCGGCTCATCGGCTACGCCCGGTCACTTGCGGCGGCCCTTGAACATCTGCAGCATCCGGTCGGTCACGACGAAACCGCCGACGGCGTTGACGGTCGCGAGCACCACGGCGACGAAACCCAACGTGATCTGCATGCCGCCGTGCGCGGTGCCGAGGATCACCATCGAGCCGATCAGGATCACTCCGTGGATCGCGTTCGCACCCGACATCAAGGGGGTGTGCAGCGTGCTCGACACCTTCGAGATGACCTCGAAGCCGACGAACACCGACAGCACGAAGATGGTGAAGAGTCCGAGCGTGGTCTCGGTCATGTCTTCAGCACCTCGCCGTCCTTCGTGACGCACGATCCGGCCACGACCTCGTCGTCCCAGTCGGGGTCGAGCTGACCGTCGCGGATGAGCAGGGTCAGGAGGTTGGCGGCGTTGCGCGCGTAGAGGGCGCTGGCGTGCAACGGATGGGCCGATGCCGGGTTGCGCGGACCGAGAATCGTCACGCCGTCGACGTCGACCACCTCGCCCAGCCGGGTGAGCTCGCAGTTGCCGCCGCGCTCTGCGCCTCCCGCTTCGGCCCCGAGATCCACGACCACTCCCCCAGGTCGCATCGCCTGGACCATGTCCGCGCTGACGAGCAGCGGTGCGGGCCGGCCGGGCACGGCTGCAGCGGTGATGACGACGTCGGAGCGCGCGACGTGTTCGCCGATGACCTCGCGCTGGCGCGCGAGGAACTCCTCCGACTGCACGCGGGCATAACCGCCGGCACCTTCCTGGCTGTCGAGTCCGAGATCGAGGAACATCGCGCCCAGGGACCGGACCTCATCGGCCGCAGCGGCCCTGACGTCGTACGCCGTGACCACGGCACCGAGCCGACGCGAGGTCGCGATGGCCTGCAGGCCCGCGACACCCGCGCCGAGCACCAGCACCTTGGCGGGAGCGACCGTGCCCGCTGCAGTCATGAACAACGGGAACATCCGGGGCGCGGCTGCCGCGGCGAGCAGCACGGCGCGGTAACCCGCGACGAGCGCCTGGGACGACAGCGCGTCCATCGACTGTGCCCGGCTGATGCGCGGCACCAGGTCGAGACTGAACGACGTCACGGAGCGAGCGGCCAGCGCCCGCACCGCGTCGCGATGGGCCCAAGGCTGTAGGAACGACACGACGGTCGACCCGGCCGCCAGGTAGGCAATGTCGCCGACGGGGAGCGGCTGCACCGACAGGACGGCGTCCGCCGACTGGAGCAGGTGCGTGCGGTCGGTTTCCACCGAGGCACCGCGGGCCGCGAGGTCCTCGTCACGCACGAAGGCGTGCCGACCGGCACCTGTCTCGACGGCGATCGAACAGCCGACTGCGGTCAGAGCGGCGACGGTCTCCGGGACGATTGCTACTCGTCGTTCGCCCTCGACCGTCTCTCGAAGGACGACGACCTGCACATCTTCAGACGGTAGATGTTGTGCGCGGTGAACGACGGTTCATCGCGCGCGTGTCAATGGCCTGCGGTCGACCCGACCGGTTGGACCGAGAGGACGGCTGCCGAAGCCGGGGCCAGCTCGAGCGGCAATCCGGACGCCAGCTCGGCGCCGGAGTGCACGCCGGCGTTCGCGCCCGTGCGCACGTCGATCAGCTTGTAGTGCGCGGCCGGGTCGAGGCCCTGCAGCGCGAAGGTGGCGGTGGCCGGCGCGCCGGCCGGGCGAAACGCGAAGACGTAACCGCCGGTGCCGTTCCACGGCTGCCATGCGGCCCAGGACTTCTCGTCGAGCGGGTCGCGGTCGGTGAGCTCGTAGACGGCTGGGCCCAGGGAGTCCCGGTTGGACCGGTACCACGCAATCCACCATGCCGTCTCGGTCCGCTGTGACGGTGTAAGCGTGCGCAGATCGGTCCAGAACGTCACATGAGTGAGCATCGCGAGCGGGAAGAGGAAGTCGACGCCGGGCACACCGTCGTACGGCGCCTTCAGGGTGCCGTCGAACGTTCCGACGCCCACCGACCAGGTCGGCAGCCACGGCGACGCCGTCCACACATCGTGGAGCAGCTTGCCCACCGGGCCGCTGCCGTGCAGATGACCGTTGTCGAACCACGAGGGGCCGATCTCCGCCGACTCGAACGG
>JAVEEE010000425.1 GCA_030840615.1 Frankiaceae bacterium
GGTGGCGTAGGTCGAGAACTTGTAGCCCTTGGTGTAGTCGAACTTCTCGACCGCGCGGACCAGGCCGATGTTGCCTTCCTGGATGAGGTCGAGCAGCGTCAGGCCCTTGCCCTGGTAGCGCTTGGCGAGGGACACGACGAGCCGCAGGTTGGCCTCGAGCAGGTGGTTGCGCGCCCGGGTGCCGTCAGCGGCGATCCCCTCCAGGTCCTTGCGCAGCCGCGGCTTGACCTTGGAGGTCTCGCCCGCGGCGATCTGGCGCAGCTTCTCGGTGGCGAACAGGCCCGCCTCGATGCGCTTGGCGAGGTCGACTTCCTGCTCGGCGGTGAGCAGGGCGACCCGGCCGATGTCGGTCAGGTAGACCCGGACGAGGTCGGTGGTGGGGACGTCGTGGTCCCAGGAGTCGACGACGTCTTCCTCGTCGATCACGGCAACTGCGGCGGCGGCCGCCGGCTCGGCAGCGGCGCCGGGGGCGTCCGCGCCGATCTGGATCCCGCGCTCGCTGATCAGCCGCAGGACCTTCTTGGCGTCGGCAGGGCCGACGCCGGCCTCGTCGAGGGCGCGGCGGACCTCGCCGAAGCTGAGTGCGCCCTGCTCCGTAGCTGCGTCGAGGAGATCCTCGATCGCACGGGGCAGGCCGGCATCGCCGTTGGCACGGGCGATAGTGGCAGTGCTCATGACAGTTCTAGCCCCCCAAGGGCCTCGTCGGGTTCTCGGTTCGGGTGTTCCTACTAGTACGACGCTGGACACGGCGGTGAAGTTGACTGTGTCGATCGATTGCCGCCACTACGTCCAACGCGCGTGCGCCCGCGGATTGTTCCGCGGCGCGACCCATCATGATGCCGCATGCGCGGTGCGTTGTCACATCGGGGGTGCCCGGCCATGGGCACAGCAAAGGTGGAAAACCTGAAAATTTCCCTAGAGCCGAGGCTAGGTTGACGCCGTGGCGGCCAAGACACCCAAGCTTTCCCTCGCACAGAAGCCTGCGGCTGACGCGCTCCTCTCCCGTGACCCGCTCGCGCTGCTCATCGGGATGGTGCTCGACCAGCAGATCACGCTCGAGTGGGCGTTCATGGGCCCGTTCACGCTCACGGAACGGCTCGGTCGCGACCTTGACGCCGCCGATCTCGCCGGCCGTGACCCGGAGGCGCTGGCCGCGACCTTCGCCACCCCGCCGGCGCTGCACCGCTTCCCCGGGTCGATGGCAGGCCGGGTCCAGGCCCTGTGCCGGACGCTGGTGGACGACTACGACGGCGACGCGGCCAATGTCTGGCGCGACGCCCCCGACGGCGCGGAGCTGCTCAGGCGGATCGAGGCGCAGCCGGGGTTCGGCGCGCAGAAGGCCAAGATCTTCCTGGCGCTGCTGGGCAAGCAGTACGGCGTACGGCCGAAGGGCTGGCGCGAGGCAGCGGGCGACTACGGGGTGGAGGGCTCACATCGTTCGGTCGCCGACATCACCGACGCGGTGAGCCTCGCCGAGGTGCGGGAGTACAAGAAGGCGATGAAGGCCGAGGCCAAGAAGTCAGCCGCGAAGAAACCGGCTGCGAAGAAGACGGCCAAGGCGAGAGCGAGAGCGAGAGCCAAGGCCTGAGGGCTGCATCTCGGGCTCACCGCGCGCGGCGGTCGCGTCAACGAGGCCCGATGTAGAGGGACTGCGCCCCCCGCCCGACCAGGCGGGTCCGGTCGAACAACCGGCTCGACGCGAGTCCGAAGCCGGCAGCGTCCACCCGCGTGCGGGCGTCGAGGCAGATCCAGTCGCCGGTCGGCTCGGCCGCCAGATGGACGGTCAGGTCGGTGTTGATGAAAAACCAGCTCTCCAGCGGCAGGACGAAGGAGATTCCGTTGCCCGAGTCGGCGATGGCCATCAGTCGCTGCAGGCCGGTCGGGGTTTCCTCGGGCACGAGCGGGTAGCGCATCCGGCCCCACACCGCCGCAGCCCCCGGGGTGGCCCAGATCCCCGACGCGTGCCGCCACTCCATCGCGTTGAGGTAGCCGCCGGACCAGCCCTCGGGCAGGGGTGACGGCGCGTCGGGCAGATCCGGGACCGTCTCGTCCGGTGGCGCGTCGTGCGCCGGGGGCAGCGGGGGGAGCGCAAGATCGGCTCGCCGCACCCGCCAGCCGTTCGCCCGGATCGCCGTTCGACCCTCGTGGTCGAGCTCGGCGCTGACCAGCTCGACGCTGCGGCCCGACCTGAGCACCGTCGTACGGACCGAGAGCTCGGCCACGGGCACCGGCCCCAGGATGTCGACGCTCAGGCGGGTGACGATGCCCGGCCACGGGCCGGGCTCGTTCTCGATCGCCCGGGCGAGCAGCGCCGATGGCGGCCCGGCGTGTTGCAGGGCCGGATCCCACGGTCCGCTGGTGTGCTCGGTGGACGAATACCGGCCGTCGCCGACCGGCAAGAAGAACGCGTCAGACATGGCCGGCGCAATCTACAGGCGCAACTCCCGGGAGGATGGACGGGTGACCGGACTCGAGGGCGTGGCGGTCGTCGCGGCCGGTCTGGCCGCCGGCGCGATCAACGCGATCGTCGGCTCGGGTTCGCTGATCACCTTCCCGACGCTGCTCGCCGTGGGCTATCCCGCAGTGCTGGCCAACGTCAGCAACACGATCGGCCTCGTGCCGGGCTCGGTTGCCGGCGCGGTCGGCTACCGCCGGGAGCTCGTGGGGCAACGCCGCCGGCTTCTGACGCTGATGCCCGCCGCGGTGCTCGGCGGCCTCACCGGTGCGGTGTTGCTGCTGGAGCTGCCTGGCAGCGTCTTCCGGCGAGTCGTCCCGGTGCTCATCCTCGTCGCGGTCGTGCTCGTGCTCGCGCAGCCCGGGGTCGCAGCGCGGCGCGCTGCGCGCGGTTCCGTCGCCGAACGCCCCGGCACCGGGCTGCAGCTCGGGATCTTCGCCACGGCCGTCTACGGCGGCTACTTCGGCGCGGCGCAAGGCGTGATCCTGCTGGCGTTGCTGGGGCTGACCCTCGATGACGACCTGCAGCGGCTCAACGGCGTGAAGAATGTCGTCGCCGCCGTCGTCAACGCCGTAGCTGCGGTCTACTTCATCGCCCGGACGGACGTCGCGTGGCTGGCCGTCGTGCTGCTGCTGTCCGGCTCGATCGCGGGCGGCCTGCTCGGCGCGCACTGGGGCCGTCGGATCCCGGCCGGTGTGCTGCGGTGGGTGATCGCCGTCGTCGGCACGGCGGTCGCGGTCAAGCTCCTCGTGACCGGCTGATCTACTCCAGGTAGTCGCGGAGCTTCTGCGAGCGGCTCGGGTGGCGCAGCTTCGACAGCGTCTTGGCCTCGATCTGGCGGATCCGCTCGCGGGTGAGACCGAACTCCTTGCCGATCTCGTCCAGCGTCCGGGGCTGCCCGTCGGTGAGCCCGAAACGCAACGCGACGACCGCGGCCTCGCGCTCCGGCAAGGTCTTGAGCACGCTGTCGAGCTCGCGCTGCAGCAGGCCGAACGACACGACCTCGGCGGCGATCGGTGCGTCGGCGTCCTCGATGAAGTCACCGAGCTGGCTGTCGCCCTCGTCGCCGACGTTCTGCTCGAGGCTCACCGGCTCGCGGGCGTAGCCCTGGATCTCGACGACCTTGTCCGGCGTCATGTCGAGCTCGCGGGCCAGCTCGTCGGGAGTCGGCTCGCGCCCGAGGTCCTGCAGCATCTGGCGCTGCACCCGGGTGAGCTTGTTGATCTGCTCGACCATGTGCACGGGGATGCGGATCGTGCGGGCCTGGTCGGCCATGGCGCGGGTGATCGCCTGCCGGATCCACCAGGTGGCGTAGGTCGAGAACTTGTAGCCCTTGGTGTAGTCGAACTTCTCGACCGCGCGGATCAGGCCGAGGTTGCCCTCCTGGATCAGGTCCAGGAACGCCATGCCGCGGCCGGTGTAGCGCTTGGCGACCGACACGACGAGACGCAGGTTGGCCTCGAGGAGATGGTCCTTCGCCCGCTGACCGTCCGCCGAGAGCCACTCGAGGTCCTTGCGAACGGTCTTGGTGAGCTTGAGCTCGCCGGCCTCGGCCTGCCGCAGCTTCTCGGCGGCGAAGAGCCCCGCCTCGATCCGCTTGGCGAGCTCGACCTCCTGCTCGGCGTTGAGCAGTGCGACCCGGCCGATCTCCTTGAGGTAGGCGCGGACGAGGTCTGTCGAGGGGCCCGAGGTGTCTTCCTCGGGTACGACGACCTCTTCTTCTTCCTCCTCCTCGTCGACCAGCTCCGCGGCGTCGGGCTCGACTGCCTCGGTGCCGTCGAGCGGGTTGGCGTCGACCGGCGGGGTCAGACCGCCCGGGGCGGTGACGGCGGCGACCAGCTCGGAGGCCGCTGCGTCCGGCACCACGGCGACGGCGCGCTTGCGCGGCGACGGTGCGGCTTCGGCGGTCTCGGCGGCCTTGGCGCGCCCGCGCGCGGGGCGGGCACCGTCCGCGGCCGGCGTCTTGCGACCGGCGGCCGGCTTCGTCGTCTTGGCCGCGGCCTGACGTGCGCTGCTCACCAACTGCCCTTCCCGTTCGACTCGAGTCGCCCGTCACGCCTTCGAGCCGTCCACGGGGGACGGCGGCCGGCTTGCCGGGTGCTCACCGGCTGCAACGGCCGCCCCCACCCGACTGTTCCGGGGGAGAGGGCACCGTGCTGCGCGATACGTCCGGTTTCACGCTCGCTGCCGGCGAGACAGCACCAGTCAGACTAGCGCGGCCCGGGGCGGGCGAGAACCATCGCGCCGGGTGATTCCATGACGGGTGTGGGTCAGATCCTCGTCGGCACCGCGTCCTGGACCGACAAGACGCTGCTCGAATCCGGCTGGTACCCCCCGGACGTCACGACCCCGGAGGAGCGCTTGCGCTTCTATGCGGAGCAGTTTCCGCTCGTCGAGGTGGACTCGACCTACTACACGCCCCCCAACGAGCGGAACAGCGAGCTGTGGGCCGCGCGCACGCCGCCCTACTTCCGGTTCAACATCAAGGCGTTCTCGCTGCTGACCCAGCACCCAACCAAGGTTTCCGCGCTCTACAAGGACCTGCGGCCGGACACGACCAAGGCAAACGTCTATGCCAAGGACCTCGAACACAAGGTCGTCGACGAGGTGTGGGAGCGGTTTCTCTCGGCGCTGGC
>JAVEEE010000426.1 GCA_030840615.1 Frankiaceae bacterium
ACGTGGCCCTTGCTCGTGGTCACGTCGTGCAGTTGCCCTTGCTGGGACAGCCGAAGAACCACGTCTGCACGGATCCCCCTGCGGGCGAACAATTCCGCGACCGGTCCGGGGATCTCGAGCAGCCCAGCCAGAAGATGCTGTGTATCGATTTCTGTGTGTCCACGGGACAGGCAGACGCGCGCAGCTCCCGCTAACGCTTGTTGAGCGGCGGGACTGAGGTCTTCCACGCGACCCAATCTAGACCGTTAGTCGGACAGATCGATCTTCGATAGCAAGCGGACCGAGGGCAGCGGCAGGAAGGTGGCGGGCAGCGCAGAAGTAAAGAATCCGAGCCCGGGGGTGCCGTGAATCGCGGATTCGTGTCCTTGCTTGCGTGCGCCTTGATCTCTGGGACTGCCACGGTTCAGGCCTCACCATTTGCGATCAACGGCCTTGGTCGACGTTCGAGCACTGCCGCGACCTGCCGCCGCACTCACGGGTCGAACTTCGCGTGCCACGCACTGCGTCTGCTGCTCGGGTCAGCTACAGCGTCGCCGTCCTGGGCGACCACGGCTACACCGTGGCGCAGTGGATTTTCACGCCCACGCCCCACGGACTAGATCCGTACTTGTCGCTGGACACGCAGACGAGCGGTGTCGTCGAGACGCGCGTCCTCGGTCGCCAGTTGCCAGCCTTCCCTGTTCGGAGCGGCCAATATGTCGCAGGGGGCTCGGGGTTGCTGCGCGGCGGGTCACGAGTCGTTATTGACGCAGCCCAGGGAGCTGTCTTCGCTTACACAGCGGATGTCGAGGTACACCTCAGCGTCGATCGGCGTTGGTGGCAGGCTAGTGACCCGACCGAGATCCACGATCAGCTCGGCGACTCGGCATCGGTAAGCATCCGCGGCGATTACGCAGCCCCAGGACACGCTGCTGTTGCGTTCCTGCCCTGTGCAGCAGGTTCAGGTTTCGGTCAGGCCACGTTGTGGACCGCAAGGCAGCGAGCATCACTCAGTTGCCAAAGTCCCGTCGCATTGCTCGTTGACCACGTGGGTGCCCGACCCATCCCGCGTTGGCGGATGCGCGGGTCGTGGGCGGGCGCAGGCGGCGCCCCGCTGCGGCTTCTCACCACCGCCGTCGATTAGTTCCGATAGAAATCCGTATTCCGGTACCCCGCCCCAAGCACGATCGGCTGAAGCTACAAGCGGACATGGGCGTGTCCCACGAACGTCCCCACCAACATCCCCACGGGCGCTCGCACCGTGTTCACTTCGTGCCCCAGCCCGGGCATACTCAGCCCCTCAACTGACTGAGAAGGAGTCCTTCTGACGTGACCAGCCGCGCGATTTCGCGCAGCAGCTGGTCAGCAACGACGCCTGAGGACGCTTCCAAGCTGGTGGTGCGGGTTCGATTCCCGTCGCCCGCTCTCACCGATCTGCCTGGTCAGCGTGGGTGCCGAGCTCCGCAGGACTTGGTGCAGAGGAGGAGAAGTGTCTGCGTCCGCCTCATTCGTACCAGCAGATTTCGACCCTCCGACCGGTTTCGCGGCCGGAGACGTTCGCTTTGAGCCTCTCGGCCCGCAGCACAACGAGCGTGATTACGCAGCCTGGACGTCGAGCATGGAACACATTCGGAGCTCGCCGGGCTTCCCCGATGGGAACTGGCCTCGAGAGATGAGCTTGGACGAGAACCGCGCTGATCTGGAGCGGCATGCCCGCGACTTCCTCGACAGGAAAGGCTTTACGTTCACCGTTCTCGACTCGAGTGACGACGTCATCGGCTGCCTCTACGTGTACCCGGCTCGCGACGGCGTCCATGACGCCAACGTGCAGTCGTGGGTACGGGAGTCCGAGGCCGCGCGCGACGATGCCCTCAGACGCGCCATCGCCGACTGGCTCACCAGCGATGCGTGGCCTTTCGAGCGGCCTCTCTATGCGCCTTTGCTGCCCTGAGATCGCAATGAGGTTGCCGTTCTCGGCACCCAAGTCTGGGAAGCCGAACCTGGCCGATGCCCCCTACCAGCGGGCCGGGGTCATTCGCTGCGACAGCAGCCCTGCGTCGCTCTGCGCTGGGTTGCACTTCCGCAACTCGGACTCGCGGCGCGTCTGGTCACGCAGCTCGGTCAGGTCGTCGCCAGCGATCGACGCCGGCTGCCAGACGTCGCGGATGAAGCCGGGCCACACCCAGACCATCAGGATCATCCAACCGATTGCGAGGAACAGCGGCACCAGTGCGCCGATACCGGCATTGATGAGCCCACCGCGCAGGATGTTCACCAACGGCGACAGCAGCAAGTAGAGGACGGCCAGGCTTCCAAGGGTCCACAGACCTCGCCCAACCGGGCCGAACGTGTAGACAGACTTCTCCCGTCGGGAGCCGCGCACAGCCATGTGAGTTGCATCGGTTCCGCTGATGTCCGCCTTGATGGCGCAGGGAGCCGGCCTGGTACCGAGGAACAGCACGAGAATGCGATGGCGGGGCACACCAGGACGCCTCTACGGTGAACCAATGGCACCGGTCAAGCAGGTCCAAGTCACCTTCGACTGCGCAGAACCTGAACGCGTCGCTCGCTTCTGGTGCGAGGTGTTGGGGTACGTCGTACCGCCGCCACCGGAGGGGTTTGCTAGCTGGGACGATTTCGATCGCGCGCTGCCCCCTGAGCGTCAGGGTTCCGCGTTCGCATGCATCGATCCCTCTGGTGTGGGCCCCCGACTGTTCTTCCAGCGTGTTCCCGAAGGCAAGGTCGTCAAGAATCGGCTGCATCTTGACGTGCGGGTCGGCACCGGACTCGTGGGTGAAGAGCGCCTGGCCGCACTCGAGGCCGAATGTGCACGGCTGCTCGCGCTCGGCGCGGTACGCGTGCGACTACTTCGCGCCGATGGCGTCGACGAGTCGTGCCTCGTGATGCAGGACATCGAGGGCAACGAGTTCTGCCTCGACTGAGCTCAGTGGCCGCAAGAGGGCCCGGGTCGGCCAAGCGGGTGATGAAGAAGACGCCCTTCGGATGCCGACACAACAGTTGTGACGCCCGCCGCGAGCACCAGCCGCCAACGCCGCCCGGCGGCTCTCCTCGCTGTCACGCTCGCCGCCGCCCTCATCGGCATCGACGCAGCGACGCCCGCGTCGGCCGGGGGTCACAACAGCGACTACACGACAAACTGCCCGAGTGCCGAGAGCCTGGTCAGCGGCACGACCTGGCATGCGCACCGGCTCGCCCGCGGGGTGACGCTCAGGGAAGGACGGCGCTCCGACGCCACCGGCTACGTCGACATGCACGTGCTGACCGCCGACGTGCTCACCCCCGGCCTGTCCTTCCGCCCGCTCGTCCGCAAGCTCGCGATGCGGTCGAAGCTCTCCGACCTCGCCCGCGGTCGCAGCCGGCTCGTCGCGGCGACCAACACCGGCTACTTCGACTTCGGCGTAGGCACGCCGCTGGGGCCGGTCGTCTACAAGCGACTGCCGATGCTCGGCTCGGCGGCGCCGGTGCCGGTGGTCGGTTTCAACACCATGGGCCGGCTGCAGGCCGGGCGCCTCGCGGTCACCGGCACCGTCAGCACAGCCACCACGAGCCGGCCGCTGGCCGGCCTCAACCTCCTCGCCCCGCAGACCGGCATCACCGCCTACACGACCCGATGGGGAGCGGCGCCCGTCGATCTGCCGTTCCGAGCCGTCTCCCGCTATGTCGGCAACGGTGTCGTGACATCAGCTGCCGGCACGTTCACGCACGCGCCGAGCACGGGCTACCTGCTCGTCGC
>JAVEEE010000205.1 GCA_030840615.1 Frankiaceae bacterium
AACACGTGGACGGGCAACACATGGACGGGCAACACGTGGTCGGGTAATACGTGGACCGGGAACACGTGGACGGGTAGCACGTGGACCGGCAGCACCTGGTCGGGTGCGACATGGAACTGACCATGCAGATGCCGACGGATGTCGAGGAGCTGCCGGCGCTGGCCGACCGGGCAGCCGGCTGGAGCGACGTGGTCGCCGAGCTGACACGATCGTCCGCGGCGCGGGCTGCGGCTGGCGCGCTCTGGCAGCGGCCCGGTGCCGTCGGTGTTCTCTCGGGAGCTGCTCCGGTTGTCTGGGTGCACGGCGCCACGGACATCGAGGAGCTGCTCGACACGCTCGCGGACGCGCCGAGGGTCTATGAGACCTACGTCGCAACGGATCGCCCCGGAATCATCGCTGCGTTGCAGACGACGGGTTGGACTGCCGCCGAGCTCATGGTTCAACTCGTCTGTGACGACCTGCCCGTGGTCGAGGTCGCTCCCGACCTGCCGGCGTTCACGTTGCTCGGCCCGACGGATCTTCCGGACATGCGCGAACTGCTTCGGGCTCACGGTGGCGCAGACGACGACGTGCTGGAGAACGCCTACGGCGACGACTTCTTCATCGCTGCCGCGCCGGTGTGGGTGCTCGGTGCACGCGCTGGCGACGGCCGGCTGGTCGCGATGGTCGCCGTACGCCGGCAGGCTCGTGCGGCGATGGGCTTCGCGCTCGTCGTTGCCGACGACTGGCGCTCGCGTGGACTTGCCCGGGCAGCGGTCGCTGCCGGCCTTGCGCAGGCGTTCGCCGTCGGTGCGGAGTTCGTCCACGTTCAGGCGGGTTCCGACAGCCGCGAGCTGCTCGTGGCCTGCGGCTTCACCGACGTGGGCAGCTGGCAGCGGATGGTCCGGTCGGGCCGCTAGGGGCCAAAAAAGTCCAGCACCTCACGCCTCGTGCCGACACAGACAAGACAGACAAGGAGGGTGACGTGTCCACGCTGCGCTGGCAGCCGGTCCGCGACGGGTCGGCGCGTGCGGCTTTCAGCATCGGTGGGCCGCTCGCCCTCGCCGCCACCGGGCTGATTGTCGTCGCCTTCAGCCTTGCGCCGTTCCCTCGCCCTGCTCACGTGCGGCTGCCTTGGGAGGCGTTGGCGGTGCTGTTCGCCGTCGCGCAAAGCAGCGTGCTCAACATTCAGATCAAGCGCCAGGCACGGTCGACCTCGCTGACCGACTGGCCATTCGTGTTCGGTCTGCTGCTGGTGTCGCCAGCCGGGTTCGTCCTCGCTCGCGTGCTCGGGGGACTAGCCGCCCAGCTCGTCGCCCGCCGTCAGTTTCGGGAGCCGCTCAAGCTGATTTTCAACACGATCACCTGTGCGGTCGAAGCTGGGCTCGGGCTCGTGGTCTTCTTGCTCCTCGACGGAGGGAGCGGCGCGCACGCACCGTGGGCCTGGGTCGCTGCGGCTTCTGCAGCCGTCGCCGCCAATGTCGTGAGCGCACTCGCCGTTTCCGTCCTCATCGGTCGGCTGGAACGCCGATTCTCGGTGCGTGAGCTGCTGGGCGTCGCAGGTGTCGCCGCGGTGCAGGGTGCCGCGATCTCAACCATCGGCCTCGTCGGTGCCATCGCGCTGCTGGTCAGCCCGTGGGCCGTCGTACCGCTCGCAGTGCTGTGTACGACGTTCGCCGTCGGTTATCGCGGTTATGCGCGGCTGTCCGAGCGGCACGAGAGTCTCGAGCGGCTCTACCGCTTCAGCCAGGTGGTCACGACGCATAGTGACAGCGAGCAGATCCTCCGCGGCATGTTGGAGCAGGTGTGCGAGCTGCTTGTCGCCGACGGGGCAGACCTGACGTTCTTCAGCGTCGACGACGACCCGCGCCCTGACGCCGAGGCATCACTTCGCCGCGGGCGGCCGCTGGTCCGCCGGCCGCCACGTCATGTGACGGCAGACTCGGGTTGGATCATCGACCGGCTCTGCCGCGACCAGCAGCCCATCATGTTCGCTCGCGGCACCCGCGATCTCGCGGCGCGGCACTGGCTGGACGGCGCCGGCATCAACGAAGCCATGATCGTGCCGCTACGCGGTGAGAACGGCGTCATCGCCGCGCTGACCGTCACCGATCGTCTAGGGGCTGCTCGCGGTTTCGACCGCGGTGACCTACAGCTGCTGGAGACGGTGGCCAACCACGCCTCGGTCGCCCTGCGTCACGGGCAGCTGATGGACCGGTTGCGGCACGACTCGTTGCACGACGCGCTGACGGGCATCCCGAACCGCACCTATCTGCAGGCCGAGGTCGACCGGCTGCTGGCCGACCTGGCGTCCGGCGGCGCACCGTTCGCGGTTGCGATGCTGGACCTCGACTCGTTCAAGGAGGTCAACGACACCCTGGGCCACCAGCAGGGTGACGCGTTGCTCTGCGAGGTCGCCGCTCGCCTCAGTGCTGCGGTCGCCGGTCGGGGTCTGGTCACTAGATTTGGTGGTGACGAGTTCGCGATTCTCTTCCCGAACTGCCGCAGCGACGACACGGCCGCGCGTCTCTGCCGGACGGTTCTCGAATTCCTCACGACACCTGTTCAGATCGACGGCACGGCGATCGACATGGGCGCATCGATGGGCGTGGCCCGTGCGCCGGAGCACGCCCGGACGTGTGACGAGCTGATCAAGCGGGCCGACGTCGCGATGTATGTCGCGAAGCAAGCAGGTCGCGAAGTCGTGGTCTTCGACCAGACGCAGGACACGAGCTCACCCAGCCGGCTGGTTTTGGTTGCTGCCCTCCGTCAGGCCATCAGTGACGGTGCGCTCGACATCCACGTGCAGCCGCAGATGCAGCTCGACACCGAACGGGTCGTGAGCGTCGAGGCGCTGGTCCGCTGGACCGACCCGGAGCGCGGTGTGATCCCGCCGGACGAGTTCATCCCACTGGCGGAGCGGAGCGGCCTCATCCGCCCGCTCACCGACGTCGTACTCGAGAAGGCCATCGCCGCGTGTGCGGCGTGGCAACGCCACGCGCCCGGCGTAGCCGTCGCGGTGAACCTGTCTGCGCGTTCTCTGCACGACGAGGGACTCGACGACCAGATCGAGCGCATCCTCCGCCGGCACCGGTTGTCGCCGCGTCTGTTGACGCTGGAGATCACCGAGAGCAGCGTCATGGCCGACCCCGCCAGCACCCTCGGGCTGCTGCACCGGCTCCGGCTACAAGGTGTGCGCCTGTCGATCGACGACTTCGGAACTGGCTACTCGTCCTTGTCCTACCTGCGCCGGCTCCCCGTGCAGGAGGTCAAGGTCGACCGGACGTTCGTGCAGCGGATGCATCAAGAAGCTGACGACGCCGCGATCGTCCGCTCGATCGTCGAGCTTGCCCGCACGCTCGAGCTCACCGTGGTCGCCGAGGGCGTCGAGAACGCCGAGGTCTGGGGGCTGCTGCGGGAGATGCGCTGCGACATCGCGCAGGGCTATTTCCTTGCCCGGCCGATGCCGGTGGCGGAGTTCGCCGCCTGGCACCGGACGATCCAGACCGGTGGGCAGCATCAGCGGCTCGCGGTCGTCGAGACCTGAGCTGAGCCGGTCCGGCTAGACTGACCGCTGTTTCCGGGGCTGTGGCGCAGCTGGTAGCGCACTTGCATGGCATGCAAGGGGTCAGGGGTTCGAATCCCCTCAGCTCCACCAGAACGCGCAGGTCATCGGCCGAGGTATGGCGTTCGTCTGTCAGGCTGAGCCGCGTGTGGGAGCAGCCGTTCGGCACGGTGCTGCGCAGCCTGCGCGAGAGTGCCCTCCTCAGCCAGGAGGCGTTGGCCGCGCGTGCCCAGCTCAGCACGCGGACGGTCAGCGACCTCGAACGCGGTGTCAACAAGACCGCACGTCGGTTCACCGCCGACCTTCTCGCGAATGCGCTTGGTCTCGAAGGTACTGACCGCGGACGGTTCCTCGCCCTCGCAGCTGGGCGGCCGCCGTCGTCCTTGCCGACTCCCTCTCGGGAGCAGGCCGACAGGGTCCGCCACGAGCCGCTCATCGGACGCGACGACGAGGTCGCCGCCTTGCAGCGTCTGCTCGACGACGGCGTCCGCCTGCTCACCCTGACGGGGGCCGGCGGTGTCGGTAAGACGCGGTTGTCCCGTGAACTTCTCCAGTCGTCCGCGATCGGCGAAACAGTGTTCGTCGACCTCGCGACGCTCGATGACCCGGAACTCGTCGCCTCCGTGGTCGCACGCGCCCTTGGGCTCGCGGATTCGCCGGACACGCTGCTCCGCGATGCAGCGACGAGCCTCGCCGGGCGACGCGGGCTCGTCGTACTCGACAACGCCGAGCACGTCCTCGCCGCCGCCGCGGCGGTAGCCCAGGCACTGACGGCGACGACGCTGGTGACGGTGGTGACGAGCCGTACGCCGCTGCACGTCGCGGGTGAGCACATCGTCCCGGTGTCCCCGCTGCCCGCCGCCGGAGCCGCAGAGCTGTTCGCAACGCGCTCTGCTGCTGTCACCGGGGAGCGGCCGCACGACTCCGACGATCGGATCGTTGCGGAGATCTGCCGACGACTCGACGGTTTGCCGCTCGCCATCGAGCTCGCCGCGGCCCGATCGCGACTGCTCTCTCCCGAAGAGCTGCTCGACCGGCTCGACCTCGACCTGCTCACGGTCAGGCAGGCCGGCGTGCCCGAGCGGCAGCGCACGATGCGCGCGCTCGTGGGGTGGAGCCATGACCTGCTGACATCGGACGAACAGGCTGTCTTCGCGGCCTGCGCGGTGTTTCGAGGTGGCTTCGACGCGACGAGCGCGGCCCGCGTGATCGGCCGCGACTGCCTCGACGAGCTCGAGGCCTTGCTCGATGCGAGCCTGCTCACGCTCCAGCGAGACAGTGACCGGCCGCGGCTTCGGATGCTCGAGACGATCGCGCAGTACGCCGCTGAACGGCTCGCTGACCGGGTCGACGCCGATGATGTACGACTACGGCACATCGATTGGTGCACCGACCTCGCAGCGGAGGCGGGCCAGGCGCTCATCGGCGTGGAACAGGGGGCCTGGCTCACCCGCCTGGAGACTGAGCACGACAACGTGCGAGCCGCATTAGCGGAAGCACTGCGACTGCCCGAAGACCCCGCGCACCGAGCCGTGCGGATCGCTGCCGGCATGTGGCGCTTCTGGTACCTGCGCGGGCATCTCACCGAGGGCCGCCGCTGGCTGGAGCAAGTCCTCGCTCGACCGGAGCCGCAGATCCGCGAAGACTCGGTCGCGTATGCCCTCGTGCAGTACGGCGCCGGCGTACTCACGTGGTTGGGCGGCGATCCGGACGCAGCCGACGCGTTGGCGCGCGGCGCCATGGATCGGTTGACCACGCTCGACGAGCGCGCACAGGCCGCGAACGCCGGAATGCTCGTGGGCATGGTCGCGCAGTACCGCGGTGATCGGATCGGTGCAGACGAGCATTTTCGGGCCGCGCTGGACATCGGCCGCGAGCTGCACGATCAGCGAGTAGTCGCGGTGGCGCTGATCAATCTCGGTGGCCTTGCAACCGAGGCAGGTGACGACTCGACAGGTGAGCAGCTGTTGGCCGAGAGCTTGGCGGAGTTCCGCGCGCTTGGTGACACGCGCAGCGCCGCCGACGTTCTCGCCACGCTCGGCGAGATCGCCCGCCGGCAGGAACGGCCCGACGATGCAGCGGCGCTGTTTGCCCAATGCCTTACCGCTTTTCTTGAACTTGGCGACCGCACCGGCGAAAGCGAATGCCGTCAGGCGCTCGCCCGGCTCGCCACGCAGCGCGACGACGCCGCTGCCGCAACAGCGCAGTGGGCGCAGGTGCTGCAGATCAGCACCGACATCGCCGACCCATGGGGTCGCGCTGCGGCTCGTACCGGCCTCGCGGTCCTGGCCGAACGGGCAGGTGACACCGCCGCGGCCGATCGCTACCTGCACGCACTCGACCTGAACCGCGACCTCGAGCATCAGGCCGGGATCATCGCCTGCCTGGAGGGCCTAACCCGGCTAGCGGAGCAGGCTGGCGACGAGCCCGCCGCGCAGCGTTGGCGCGGCGAGCTCGTCGTTGTTACCTCCGGCGCACCTGCCGGGTGAGGGTTGCGTCAGCCGAGCAGCCGGCGGACCGCATCCTCCACTGACTTCCCATGAATGACCGCACGGTCGGCGGCTCTGATCTGCTCGTGGGCAGCGTTGCCGTCCCAAAGGTGGTCCTGCGATTCGGCGATGCTGTTCTGGATCTGCTCGCTGGCGTTCAGCCCGCCGAGCTGCTGTCCGGTGTGTGCGAGCTGCTCGGGGCTCGCGTGCATCACGCCATCGATGAACTGTTGCGCCTGTTCGCCGGCGCTCGCCATATGCGGCGCATGCTCGGCGATGGCCATTCCACTGGTGTAGTTCTCCGACGCCGTGCCAACCGCCTGGTTGACCTGCTCCATCACCGACGACCCACCCATGGTGGGGAACTGGTCTGCTGCACCGGCGACGTCGTGCGCGCCGCTGATGTCGAGAAGCTGGTGCGGGTCGGCGCCGAGGTCGGACAGGTCACTTGAGGTGGTGCCGCCGAGAAGTTCGTGAACGAAGTCGCTGATCGCGTCGAAGATGGCCATGTCTACTCCTTGGGTGGATGCGTGTTGGGTGAGTGCGACAGTCAGTGGGTTGGCGAAGCGCTTGCGGAGTTCAACTCGCGGACGAGCGCGGTCTCCCACGGCAGGCCCATCGACCCGAGGAAGTTCATGCGCACACTGCGCATCAGCAGGGCCGCGAGGGAGAACCCACCGACCAGGCCGAGGTAGGCGTTGGGCGCGAGCATGATGTCGCCGTCGGCGGTGTGCAGTACGACGTAGCGCGTGAGCATGTACTTGCGGACGCTGACTCCCGTGATGTCACGGCGCGGGACCACGATCGAGTTCGGGTTGCCGAGCGGCTTGCGCAAGCGGTCCAGTTCCTCGGTCGTGATCGCGCGGTAAACGCGTCGCGCGAGCGGTATGGGACGCCAGAAGCCGACGACGCGCCACGCGTCGAGCAACACGGAGAGGAAGCGGGACAACCCCGGCACGACGCCCGGCTTGTTGTGCGACTCGGTCAGGAAGACCACGTAGTCCGGGTAGATGTAGAGCTTGCCGAACGGCATCCGCGTCGCGTAGTACCCCGGGTCACGGTTGCCCGGCATCTGCAGCCCGGTCAGGACGACGCCGGTGAGGTCGGCCGAGTAGGTCGGCTGTGGCGTGGGTTGGGTCCCCCAGAGGTAGCGGACGAAGTCCTTGAGTCGCGCTTGCTCCGGTGTGTCTTCAGCGGTGGCGGTCGGCGCAGCAGCTGGCGCGGCCGCAGGGCCGACCGGCGGCTGGATCGGCACGCTGACGGTGGCGGTCGCAGGCGTGGTCGTCGGACGCCCGTTCTGCGCGAGCTTCCACCAGCAGGCCAGGTAGCAGACGATCGGCACCCAGGCGATGACTGACAGACCGGCTGCGGCAGCCACCAAGACCGCACCTGTCCAGGCGAGGCGCAGCAGCCCGACCGGAATGTTGGTGCGGCCGGCGATCGTCGCCGCGACACCGCCGACCCAGCGTTGCGGCGCTGCCGGGGTGCTCTCAGATGAGGCGGGGGAATCGATCGGTCGGGTGGTCGGTGCGGTCATTGGGTCCCTCCCTTGTCGCCAGGCACGAGGCTGGCTGTCGGGAACAATGATTCGCGGGGAGAGGATCCGTCACCATGAAGGAAGCCCACATGAAGGGGCACAGGAAGGGGAGACAGTTCTCCCTTATCCACGCAAACCCGACGGTGGGGACCGGTGGGCGGATGCTTGCAATGTCCGGACGCAAGACCCGTTCACAACGCGAGATGGAGCCGGAGTGCCTCGTCGATCTCTTGCATCAAGTCAACGGGCAGGCGACCGATGCTCGCACCTACTCGGAGAACATCAATTGATCTGACCTGCTCGGCCTGTGCCTTCGAATCCCGGTCCAGTCCGGTTTCAGTCGCGGGCAGGAGCACCTGGAACGGATCGGTCGCCCGCAACAGCCGAACCGCTCGGTGCAGCGCAGCCGAACGCTAGAGCTGGCCGAGCCCGAAGCCGGCCGCCGCCGCCGCGAAGCCGACGGCCAGGCTGGCGACAATGTTGGCGGCCGCTTCGCTCCACGCGCCCATTTCGGCCAGCGCCAGGCTTTCCCACATGTAGGTGCTCCACGTGGTGTAACCGCCTGCGAATCCGACTCCGATGATGGTTGTCGCTGTCTTCGGCAGGCCGTGATGTTCGGCGAGCGCTGTCACGAAACCGAGGAGCAGCGACCCGGTGACATTGATGATGAACGTGCCCCACGGAAACGTCTGGTCATGCTGGTGCTGCACCACCTGGTCGAGAAGGTAACGGCAGGCCGCGCCCACTGACGCTGCCAGGCCCACGGTCAAGGCGAGGATCACGCCGGCTCCTCGGTCGTACCGAATGCCGCGACCGACCGTCCCAGCGCGAAGCCGAACGATGCTGCCGCCAGTCCTGCCGCGATGCTTGCGACCACGTAGCCGACGGCGACATCAGCGTGGCCGTGCGCGACGAGCTGATCGACCGAAGTAACGACAGAGCTGAACGTGGTCAGCGCGCCGCAGAACCCGGTACCGACGATCGCACGCACGTAGCGGGTCGGAGGTAGCACCTCGAGAACGAGCACCAGCGTGAGCGCAAGGACGAACGCGCCCGTCGTATTCACCGAGAACGTCGCCCAGGGGAACGCCCCGGTCGGAGTCGGCCAGGCCAACTCCACGGCGTAGCGAGTGACCCCGCCGAAGAACCCGCCGACGATGACCGCCGCGACAACCGACCAGTCGATGCGCGGCCAACGGCGCCGACCCGCAGTCGCGAACGGTGACACCGACGGATCATGGTGCCGCCTGTCCTCAACAGCGTCGATGTCCGGGTCGATCGGCAGCCCACGCAGTCGCGCACGTATCCGGCTGGACTTCGCGATGCGTGTCACCGCAGCCTCCTACAGTTCGAGGAGGGACCGTTGGCCACGCCGTGGCGGTTGTCGGCGGGCCCCACCGCCATCGCGTGATACGAGGGTAATGCGCCGGAGGTCCGCACGCTTGCCCACCCTGCGGTCACAGCATGATGGTCACAGCAGGAGGTCGCAGCCGCGGCCGCGGACGATCCGGAGCTGCCACATGCGTGACACGCTGCTGGTTCTCAGCGTCTTCCTGGCCTGCGCGGTCGAAGCGGTCGAGGCGCTCACCATCGTGCTGGCTGTCGGAACCACCCGTGGTTGGCGATCCACCTGGTACGGCGTCGGTGCCGCAGGGATAGCGCTGGCGGTGTTCGTCGCGGTTCTGGGGCCGGCGCTGACCGCGATCCCGATCGATGCGCTTCGACTCGTCGTCGGTGCGTTGCTCCTGATCTTCGGGTTGCAGTGGCTCCGAAAGGCGATCTTGCGCGCCAGCGGATTCAAGGCGCTGCACGACGAGGATGCGATCTACACCGAGCACGCCACCGAAGCCACCGCGGCCGCACGAGCGGAGCGCGCGTTCATCGACGACTGGTATTCGTTCACCATCTCTTTCAAAGGCGTCCTGCTCGAAGGACTGGAAGTCGCGTTCATCGTCGTCACGTTCGGCGCTAAC
>JAVEEE010000006.1 GCA_030840615.1 Frankiaceae bacterium
GTCAGATGGCAGGCCGCGCCGATGCCGGACAGCCCGGCGCCGACGATGAGAACGTCGAGGTGTTCAGGCGTCATCAACCGCTCCACCAACTCGGGATCTGGGTTCATTGTCCACGAGGGGGCGGCGAGGCCGGCGGCTAGGGACCGAGCCGGTAGTCGTGGGGTTCGATTCGGTACTTCAGCCCGCGCGGGCTGGTCCACGTGACCGAACCATCGGAGGATCTCCGGCCGACCCAGCCGGCGTGGGTCTTGGCGTTGTGCCCCCGTCGGTCGACCGGGCCCACGTTGTCGGCGCTGGTGCCGCCCTCGGGGAACGCCGTGGCGTGTTCCTTGTCGCACAGCCGCGAGGGGAGATGGCTGGTGGGGAAGCTGCTCTCGGTCTCCCGCGCGAGGATGAAGTCGGTGAGCTCCTGCGGCACGTCGTGGGTGGTGGTGCCGTAGTCGAGCAGATAGCCCGTGACCGGCTCGATGACCATCCGGCGCAGCTTGCCGCCGGCGGCGAACAGGCGGGCCACGGCTGCCGGCACCGGCCCGAAGCCGGGCACCTCGCCGGGATGGTCGGCCAGACCGATCAGTGTCGGGAGGTCGATGACGAGGCCCACGGTGTCTGCCGTGCGCCGTCCGTGCCGCCGGGGCGAGTTCGGGTCATCCAAGTAGTCGCGCGCCCACGCGGTCAGCGCAGCGACACGTCGTTGGCCTCGGGTCGTGCCCGGCAGGTCGCTCTCGTGAGCGTCGGCCCAGTCGTCGAGTGCGCGAGCGATCGTCCCGGCATCGACTGCGCTTACCGTTCCGACAACGGCCGCCATGCCGAGCGGCATCGGGCTGACGGTGATGTCGGTCTGCGCGACAGCGTCGTTCTGTTGCTTCTCGAAGCGCTCGGGGTCGACAGCAGCTGCCGCTCTGTTGACGGCGTCGCGCAAACTGGCCGGGAGGATGCGACCGGCCCGGTCGAGCACCTTCGCCTCGACCTCGCGCGCCTGGTCGGGCGAGAGCCCGAGAGTTTGCTCGTGGATGATCTGCGCAGCGACGAACGAGATGTCGCCGTTGAGCAGTGCCTCGCTCGTTCGGGTGAGCACGGCCGCCAGTCGGCGGGCCATGTTGAGGCGACGGTCCGCGGCAGTCACCGTCGTCACCGAGACCGCCGCGACCTCCTGCGCGCCGAACGCTTTGGACAGTGGATGGTCTGCCACCGGTAACGATGCGGTCAGCGCTTGCGCCTCGCAGTAGGAGACCTGCTTCTGCCAGCCGCGCAGGAGCAGTGCCTGGTCGCGCTCGTTGAGATCCTCGCCCTGAAGCGAGAGCAGCATCTCGATGGCGATCGGGCCTGCGGGTCCGCCGACGACGTAGTCGAGGACGTCGGTCGGCGTGATTTCGCGTCGCCCCGGCTCCTCGTCGGGGTCCGGCTGGCACAGCGGCGGCAGCCCCGAGTCGTCCCAACCGCCGCTGAGATCGAACCGCAGAATGCCGGACCCGGCAGCAACGACCGTGGCGCCGGCCTCCAACAGATCCTCGAACATACGTTCGATCATATCGGGCACCCGGGACACTTTTCAAGCAGTCGGACGAACGGTGGATATCCAGTTTTTGGCGTGCCCTGGCCGGCCGCGATCGGTGTCCACGGACGAGGACATACTTGCCTGATGCGACGCGGTCTGGTGCTCGGCGGGCTGCTGGGTCTGCTCAACGGCGTCGGCGCCCTGGTGGCCGCTCGCTGGCTGACCCGCCAGACAGATGTCGGCTGGTTCGCGTACTCGCCCATGCCGCGCCGCTACGCCGACTACCTCGTGGCCCCCGAGTCGCGCAGCTGGACACCGGTAGTGCTCGTCCTGCTCGGCTTCATCCTCGCCAACGGTTTGGCGCTGGGTGCTTTCATCGCCCGCTCGAGACGCCCCAGCCGCGGCCATGGCCTGGGCTAAGCGCGCCGTAGGGTCACTACATGCGCATCGAGGTCCCGGACGGCAAGCACCCGATCATGCATGTCTGGGGCGAGATGGTGCCGGGCATCGGGCCGGCTGCGTCACGGTTCGCGCAGGCCGTCTACGACGATCGCACGCTGAGCCTTCGCGAGTTCGAGGCCGCGCGGTTGCGCATCGCCCAGATCAACGGCTGCGTGTTCTGCCTCGACTGGCGGACCGAGGTCGACGGAGAGACGGTCGAGGACACCTTCCTGGACGCCGTCACCGACTGGCGTACAACCAACGCCTTCGACGCGCGCACCCGTCTCGCAGCGGAGTACGCCGAGCGCTACGCCCTCGACCACCACGGCATCGACGACGACTTCTGGCGCCGCTTCAGTGCGGCGTACGACGAGCGCGAGCAGGTCGAGCTCTCGATGTGCATCGGCTCGTGGCTAGCGTTCGGCCGGCTCAACCGGGTGTTCGGCCTCGACACCGCATGCGTGCTCCCCACGCACTGAGTCCGCGTCAGCCGGCGGAGCGCGCGGCAAGGATGGCGTCGCGCGTGAGCTCCAGTTGGCCGTGATGTTGCGCCAGCTCCTCCAGGACGTGGAGCAGGACACCACGTGCGGACCGTCCGATCGGAGTGTCGACGTAGTCCGCTGACGGGTCACCGCGCAGCGGAGCGTCAGGGTCGATCACTGCGAGATCGGCGCGTACATGTGCGACTACCGCGTCCACGCGCTGCTGCAGCTCCGCGACGGTGCCTGTGGCCTCGAACTCCGCGGCGCGGTCTCGTTCCACCGGCAGCCCGAGGACGGCCGATCTGGTCCACCATTCGGCCACCCCGCAGCAGTGGAACACCAGCTGGTACGGCGAGTTCCCGCCGGGCAGATCCGACCTCACGTTGGCCAGCGAGTCGCCGAGATCGGCGACGATCGTCATCATCTCGTCGAGGTGGCGATCGATGAGGAAGTAGTCCCACACCTCAGTTGATCGTCCAGGTGTCGCCACTGGCGAGCAGCGCCGCGAGATCACCGGGGCCGCCGGCTGCGACAGCCGAGTCGATCTGCTCGCGCACCTGGTCGTCGTACGCCGGTCGGTCGACCGAGCGGAACACCCCGATCGGTGTCACGCCGTCGTCGACGTTGCCGAGCCGGGAGAGCATGAAGGCAAGCGCGGGCTCTTCGTGGTGGATGTCGTGGACGAGCAGGGCGGCTTCCCCGACCTCCGCGACGTCGACCACCTCGAGGAGGCCGCGGTCCGTCATGCGCACGCCCTTCTCGCCGTCGTTGCCGAACCGCACCGGTTGACCGTGCTCAAGTCGTACGACGGCGGTGTCGCGGGTCTCCGGAGCCTTGAGCAGGTCGAAAGCGCCGTCGTTGAAGATGTTGCAGTTCTGCAGGATCTCCACGAAGGCGGCGCCGCGATGCTCGGTCGCAGCGCGCAGCACCGCCGTCAGGTGCTTGCGGTCGGAGTCGATCGTCCGTGCGACGAAGGTCGCCTCCGCGCCGAGAGCCAGCGAAACCGGGTTGAACGGCGTGTCCACCGAGCCGACCGGCGTCGACTTCGTCACCTTGCCGACCTCGGACGTCGGTGAGTACTGGCCCTTCGTCAGGCCGTAGATGCGGTTGTTGAACATCAGCAGCTTGAGATTGACGTTGCGGCGCAGCACGTGGATCAGGTGGTTGCCGCCGATCGACATGAAGTCACCGTCACCACCCATCACCCACACCGACAGGTCCGGACGCGACGTGGCGAGGCCGGTCGCGATTGCCGGTGCGCGACCGTGGATCGAGTGCATGCCGTAGGTGTTGAGGTAGTAGGGGAAGCGCGCCGCGCAGCCGATGCCTGATATGCAGACGATGTTTTCGCGCTTGAGCCCAAGCTCCGGCAGGAACGACTGAACCGCCGCGAGAATCGCGTAGTCGCCACAGCCCGGGCACCAGCGCACCTCCTGGTCGGAGGTGTACTCCTTCTTCGTCCCCTTCTCGTCCGTCACCGGCACCAGGTCCAGGCCCTGGAGCCGGTCGTTCGACTGGGGTTGCGACGGGATGCTCATGCGTCGATCACGTCCCTGATGGCGTCCGCGAGCTCGTCGGACTTGAACGGCATCCCGCGGACGCGCGTGAACGAGATCGCGTCGACGAGGTACTTGCCGCGGATGAGCAGCGCCAGCTGGCCCAGGTTCATCTCCGGGATCAGCACCCGCCGGTAGCGGCTCAGCACGTCGCCGGTGTCCGCGGGCAGCGGGTTGAGGTGGCGCAGATGCGCCTGCGCGACCCGGCCGCCCTCGTCGCGCACGATCCGGACGGCCGCGCCGATGGGGCCGTAGGTCGAGCCCCACCCCAGCACCAGCACGTCGGCGTCGCCGGTCGGGTCGTCGACGTCGAGCGGCGGGATGTCGCGGGCGATGCCGTCGACCTTCGCCTGCCGAAGCCGCACCATCGTGTCGTGGTTGGACGGGTCGTAGGAGATGTTGCCGCTGCCGTCGGCCTTCTCGATGCCGCCGATGCGGTGCTCGAGACCGGGAGTGCCCGGCACCGCCCACGGGCGGGCCAAGGTCGTCGAGTCGCGCAGGTAGGGCCAGAACTCCGGCGTACCGTCGGCCTTCGCGTGGTTGGTCTCCGTCGCGAACTCGACCGGCAGCTCCGGCAACGAGTCGACGTCAGGCACCAGCCACGGCTCCGAGCCGTTCGCGAGGTAGGCGTCGGACAGCAGGAAGACCGGGGTGCGGTAGGTCGTGGCGATCCGCACCGCCTCGATCGCGGCGTCGAAGCAGTCGGACGGTGAGCGCGGCGCGATGATCGGCACCGGCGCCTCGCCGTGCCGGCCGAACAT
>JAVEEE010000009.1 GCA_030840615.1 Frankiaceae bacterium
GTTCAGCACCGTAAGCTCGAACGACCGCGCGGAGTAAGTGTTCCGTTCCAACGTGTCCCGCGTGCCGTGCTTGTGCATCGGCTTGGGCGGCCCGCAAGACCGCTTTGACCTCAAGAGAGAACAGAACACGTTGGGGCGGACGTCCAAGGTCCTTGGCCACGGCCCGAGCGGCTCCGGGCGGCAACGCCACTCCGAGTTGTGCAAGCACGTTTCGCGACGTCGACTCGGGCACTTCAACGAGCGCCCAAAGGAGATCTCGAACGCCCAGTTCGCGTGCTCGTCGCCTCATCGCAATCTCGCCGGCCCATCCGACAGCGACCCTGGCCTGGGGTGAAAACCGGCCATAGGCGGGGACTGTCGCCCCCGTTTCAACAGCACTTTCCGAGGGCCGACGAGCCAACACCCGCCGAAGATTCATCTGGAACTCGCTCTCCGAATCGCGTCAGGATCGCTTCGAACCAGCGATAGCCGAAAGGCCACTGGCGCTTCGCCTCACAACCCCGGTAGACCTCGTCAGGAGTGTGCCGCATCCCTGTGCCTCTGCCTGGGGATAATGCCGGTTCGCCCGCACTGGAGCGACACTTCCACGGCACTTCCGTGGAAACGCTTCCGGCCGAACTTTGGCCGCAGAAACGGACACACGAGCGTGTGATGTCCGAGTCGGAGGCCAAAGTTTGCGCCGGCCGCGGCGGGTAACGCCGGGGTGGCGTCGGTGAACCTCAGCTACAAGGGCTAGTCGTGATCGTTGAACAGCAGCACTTGTGCGCCGTCTGCGCTCTCCCAGAGTTCCGCCTGTAGCGGCAGTTGCCCCAGTGCTCCCCGCGGCGGTTTCCAGCGGGAAGTGCCTTCGAGGTTGCGCGAAAAGTCACCTGCACGGTTGGCTTCTGCAGGAGCTACTTCGCTGTTCTCCGAGGCAACCGTCGCTCGCTGTCAGTTCTCGTCCATGTACCCCAGAACGACGTGGCCGTTGTGCTTGAAGGCGATGTCGGTGACGAAGGTGCCGTACCGGTGGCTGAACCAGCGCGGGGGTGCCCAGCCGGATGAACCGAGGGAAGAGTGACGGACGCCGCTGACGGCTGTCTTGTCCCAGCGTGACCACGCCGCATGCAGACGACGGGTGTCCGGATTCACCGTGAGCTGCAGTTGCGTGTCAAGGGAATTGGTGTGTCCGACTGGACGGGGTGCACGCCAGTCTGTGCTGCCGCGGCCGGCGACGTAGTAGAGCCGGTGCCCGGTGTTGTCGAGCAAGACCACTGGTCGCTCCAGCCCGACGTACACGTGGTTCCGGTATGCCGTCAGCGCCTCCACGTAGAAACCGTGCTGCGGGTCGCCGAGGCCGGCGATCTTGCGAAGCGGGGTCCATGTCTTCTCGCCGGGCTCGCGAGCTGTGACGTAGACGTTTCGCGACTTCACGCTGCCATCGCTGTTGTAGCTGTTACCGACGCCGACCACATACACGCGGCCCGTTGCTACGTCCCGCGCAACCTTGATCGGGTAGAAGTCATGGCCGGAGGGGATCGGCGGGCCAGGGTGGAAGGTCGATCCATACCGGCCCGTCCACAGCGCGGTGGTGTCACTGGCTTGCGTGATGGACCTGACGAGCACGCCGATGCGGGTTCGGCCGAGCGGAACGGCGTACTGAACGGCGTAGTTGCGGTAACGGCTGTCGTCGTCGCAGTCACCCGACCCACGGGCGACCAGCTGTGGGTGAGGCAGGTCCGCCCGGCGCGTGGAGGCTGCTGAGAGAAAGATGCCATTGCACTGATAAAACAGCGCGAACACGCGGGATCCGGCAGGGTTGAGGTGCTCCTCGACGTCGATGATGCCGTCTGGCCGCTCCGCGCCGACGCGGTTGTGGATCCAGTCACCGCCCGGCCGGTGGGTGATGTAGACGATGTGCGACGTCGTTGTCGAGTCGGCAACCGTCGTGACGACGTGCTCGCGCCCCTTCGGATCCCGGACCAGAGTGGCCGGCTGCTTGCTCGATGTGATTTGTGTGTTAGTGGCGGTCGTAGCTCGCCAGAAGCCGTGCGCACCAGCGGCAGCGCCAGCAGGCGACGCGGCGATGCCACCGGCGATCAGGCTGCCAGCAGTCGTGGCGATCGCCGCTAGGGCGAATTTGTAGGTCATGACCGCTCAACGCCCGGACGTCCGATGTCGTTTACGAGGTAAGGCGACTGTCACCACTGAAGGTGCGCCCGCAGGCGGGCAGCCGCCCGATGTCTTCGGGGACAGGTAGCGCGAGCGCCGCGAGCCTGCCTGCCTTGCGGCGGTATGGGCGTTTCACCTACCGTCTATCAAAGATTTATAACTTGGGCGGCAAGGAGCTCGATGCGCTCGGCGCGGCTGGTGCTCGCAGCGGTCCTCGCCGTCGCCGGCGGCGGGCTGACGGTGCGGGCCGCCGCCGGTCCGATCAGCCCGCAACCACCCCGACCCATCGCTCACGGCCGCGCGCTCTCGCCCGCTGACCCGGTGCTCACCTTCGCCGGGGAGATGCAGAACCCGGCCCCGGCCCCCATGGCGAACAACCCAGACCCGACGGTCTGCGTCGAGGGCTGTGAGCTGTGGGGCTTGCACATCGCCACCCACCTGCCGGTGCTCGTGTCGATCCACAACGGGAACGGCTCGATCGACGACGGTTTCGACCTCACCGTCTATGACCCGCGCGGCAACCGGGTGGCGACGGCCAACGGCATCGGCGCGAACGGTCAGGCGGTGGTCGTGCATCCCGCTCAGCACGGCACCTACACGGTGGCCGTGACGATGACCTACGCCTACGACGTCAGGTCGAGCTACCTCGGCGAAGCGCGGGTCATGTCTGGTCGGTCGTGGCGGGTGCCTCGCTGCCCGACCGCGCGCCCCTGCCCGGTCTTGCCGGCGTTCACGGTTCGCCCGGCGGCCGATGTTCACGTCAACGGCGTACCGCCGGTCGCATCGACGCCACTCGGCTTCCCCATCCCGCTCGGTGCTTCGACACCCAACTCCTGCTACACGGACGAGACGGCCCGGACCGGCGCCACCAGATGCCTGCGTTTCACCAGCGAGATCGACAACACCGGCATGGGACTGCTCCACCTGCGCATCCCGTGGGCCGCCGCGGCGTCGGGGGCCCCGCAGAGTGGGTTTGCGCCCGGCGAGTGCCACGCCCAGCAGGTCATCACGATGACCGACGGGAGCCAGCGCATCCGACCGGCGGGACCGTGTGAGTTCCACCAGGCACACGCCCACTTCCACTACATGGATCTGGTCGAATACAGCCTGCACAGGGTGACAGCCGCGGGCCGGACCGGTGCGACAGTCGCGCGATCACTGAAGGAGTCGTTCTGCCTGGCTGACGACGGCTACTTCGGCTTCGCCCATCGTGCGCCGAACGGCCCGCGCACCTACGTCGGCCAGCCCGACTGCAACATTCCCTCGCCGTCCGGCGCGACGTCCGGCAACGCCTGGGTCAACGAGGGCATCACGCCGGGATGGGGCGACATCTACACCTGGGACACGCCGGACCAGTTCATCGACATCAGCGACGTGCGTCCAGGGGTCTACGACATCGTGTCGCGCGCGAATCCGGTCCACAAACTGGAGCTCGCGGGCAACACCGACCCCTGCGCGACCACACGGATCCGGCTAACCGCCACCGCCGTCAAGGAACTGGCGCACGACATCCGCTGCCGCTGAGAGATCGCTGCGTTGTGCTTGATCGTTGTTACAGCAGGCCGCACTCACGCAGCCTGACGAGGATGAGGCTCCGCACCAGATGGCCAGGTAGCGGCTCGTCAACGGCGAAGTGCAGTGCGCTCTTGGTCTGCTTGTAGCGACCGAGCTCGTCTTGGAGCTGAGCGAGAACCGACCCACTGTGGGGGAGGTAGCTCAAATGGTTTTTGAATGCAGCCAGCCCGGCAAACGTCTTCCCCTGGATCTTGAATGCAGGCACAGAGTAGGAGAGGCACTGCTCGGATTTCGGGACGATCTCGAGGATGCGCCGCCGCATCTCCTCCAAGGTGCTCCGCTTCGGTTCGTCCAGGGCACGCAAGTAACCGTCGATCTCGCTCGCTGCCATCGCGGTGACCGCGCTAGCCGCCGTGGGCTTTGAGGCCGAGGCCGCGCTCGCCACTCTCCATCAGGCGCCCGATCTCACTCACTTCCTGCCGCACCGAGTCGGCGAACCATTTCGCCGCCCCGAGGTCCCAGAGCCGGCCGAACGGTGCAGGCATGCCGATCTCCTCGACGTGGTGCAGGTCGACACCGCCGTCGCGCTCCTCGATCTCGAACCACGCGTGCATGTGGTTGGGGATGCCGTGCTCGAGTACGACGTCGATCGAGTGCGGCCGCTCCCACTTGTAGCGCGTCACGACCGAGCCGGGGAAGCGGCCGTGGAACTTGCCGTCCTCGCGCGCGATCATGCCGTCCTCGATGTCGCCGAGCTTGACGACGTCGACGATCTTGGTGTCGGCCTTCGTGTACTGCGCCGGGTCGAGCACGAAGTCGAACACCTCGTCCGCCGTCACGCCGGGGATGAACACCCGGCCCTCGCCGCGGATCATGCGTCGCCCGATCGGGTGGTGCGCTCGGCGAGCATCGACGCGGGCTGCGCATCCTCCGGATAGAACTGGTGCGCCCAGCGTCGTACCGCGGAGTAGTCACGCGCCTCCTCGGTCGCGAAGTTGGGCTTCGGCAAGTACTTCATGTTCTCCCAGGTGAAGAAGTCCTGGGTGATGACGACCTTCTGCAGTTCGAGCAGCTTCTTGGCGCGACCGGTCATCAGCTCACCGGTGTCGCCTTCTTCGCGCACCGACGTCTGGCAGAACCAGTAGTCGCTGTAGACCTCGTCGACCGGCGTGACGTTGCTGACCTGCAGCGTCGGCAGGATCTCGTCGGGCCAGCGCACGAAGCCCTGTCCGATGCCGACCTGGTGATAACGCACGGCCGCGCGAACCGGTCCGTTGGGCGTGAGCCACGTCGATGGCCTGCCGCCGCCGTAGGTGATCGCCACCTCGGCCTGGAACTCGTGGTCGACGAACTCGAACCACTTGACCTCGGGGTTCTCGGAGCCGCCGTGCACGTAGGGCACGTGATAGGGGTCCGCCGCGTTCTCCAGCACCATCTGCGGGTGTGCCTTGATGCGGTGTACGACGCGGCTGTCCTCGGTGATCGGATACCAGTCCTTGGACTCCAGCTCGGCGACCTGCGGCGGCTCCCACTGCGGCTCGCCACCGTCCGGGTCATGCCAGATGAGCACGATGCCGTACCACTCGCGCACCGGCCAGCTCTTGATGCGTACCTTGGCTTGCCGCTGCTCGGCGCTGTAGGGGATCAGCGTGTTGCACCCGTCGGTCCCCCACTGCCAGCCGTGCCACGGGCACTTGATCACCACGCCCTCCACCGTGCCGCCGACACCGAGGTGCGCGCCGAGGTGCTGGCAATAGGCGTCGAGGACCGAGAGCTTTCCCGACGTGGTGCGGAAGGCAACGAGGTCCTCGCCGAAGTACCTCAGCGTCACCACATCGCCGGGCGCGATCGTGTCGGCCCACGCGATCTGGAACCACCCGCGCGGGTAGCGAGACTGCGACACCGCCAGAGGTGAGATGTC
>JAVEEE010000013.1 GCA_030840615.1 Frankiaceae bacterium
CACCACTTCGCCCGCCGGACCGAAGACACCGACGGGCCCGGCGGGCAGCCCGACCGGCTCCAGTCGCTGACCGAGCCCGAGCCGTCGGGCGGCTTCCGCGTCGACGTCCCAGCGCGGAAACACCGAGGCCACGGCATCGGCGAGCGGTACGACGACGAGCCGCTCCTCGAGCTCGTCGAGTCGGTGCGCCGACGCGAGGTCGAACGAGCCGACCCGAGTGCGGCGCAGTGCGGTCAGATGTGCACCGACCCCGAGCGCGGCGCCCACGTCACGGGCGAGTGCACGGACATAGGTGCCCGTCGAGCACTCGACGTGGACGTCCACCTGGTCGCCACGTCGGTCGACCAGATGCAACGCGGCGACGTGCACGCGGCGGGCTGCAAGCTCGACGTGCTCGCCCTTGCGGACCCGGGCATATGCACGCTCCCCCGCCACCTTGATGGCCGACACCGACGACGGAACCTGGTCGATGTCGCCGACGAGTGCGGCCAAGGCGGTCTCCAGCGCGCGATCGTCGATGCCGCTCGCGTCGTTCGTGGTCAGCGCCTCGCCGTCGGCATCGTCGGTTGTCGTCGAGACACCGAGCCGGATCGTGGCGTCGTAGGCCTTGTCATGACCGGCAAGATGGCCGAGAAGTCGCGTCGCCCGGCCGAGACCGACGACCAGCACGCCGGTCGCCATCGGATCGAGCGTGCCGGCGTGTCCCACTCGCCGGGTTCCCGCCAACCGCCGGATGCGGGCGACGACGTCGTGCGAGGTCCAGCCCGGCGGTTTGTCGACGACGATCAGGCCGTCGGCCGGTCGAGCCGGGGTCGGCGTGGCCGCGTCGCCGGCCGTCACCGCTGCAGAGCGGGTGCCCGCTCGAGCGCCTGGCGCAGCCGTTCGATCGTCGTCGCCTCGTCGTCCCACGACGTGAACCCCGCGGCCAGCCGATGGCCCCCGCCACCGAGCGCTGCACATGCCGCACCGACGTCCGTGCCACCGCGGGAACGAGTCGAGACCCGGAACGATCCGTCGGTGTCCTGCTTGAGCACCGCGGCGACGTCGGCTTCACGCGCCGAACGCACGACATCGATCACCGCTTCGACGTCATCGAGTCCGACTCCCGCGGTGACGAGGTCCTCCTGGGTCGTCCACGTCCAGACCAGCCCCTGCCCGGACACCGCATCGCGGTCGAGCTGCACCCGGGCCAACGCCGCACCGAGCACGCGCTGGAAACCGAACGGCCGGCTGCCCCACAGCTGCTGCGCGACGACGTCCGGACGAGCGCCGGCGGCGAGCAACCTGCCGGCAACCGCGTGCACGGCCGGCGTCGTCACCGAGTGCTGGAACGAGCCGGTGTCGGTGACGAGCCCGACGTAGAGCAGCGTCGCGGTGTGCGCGTCGATGTCGGCGCCCATCCGGCGGAGCAGCTCCTCGACGACGACGGCGGTTGCTGCGGCGGTGGAATCGACCAGCTGCACACCGCCCAAACCGCTGTTGTGGGCGTGATGGTCGATCACCAGCAGTCCTGCGGCCCGGTCGGCCAGCGGGCCCAGCACACCGAGGCGGTCACGGCTGGCGGTGTCGAGGACCACCATCAACGACGGGCTGTCACCCACCGCCGACGGTGGCGTCACCGTGTCGATGTCGGCGAGCCAGCCGTAGGACGGCGGGACAGACCAGCGTTCGTCACCCCAGGTGCACGTGACCGTCGTGCCGCGGGCACGCAGGACCCGGGCGAGAGCGAGCATCGAGCCGAGTGCGTCGCCGTCGGGAGCGACGTGACACACCAACGTGGCGTCAGTCGGATCCCGCAGCAGGTCGACCGCGTCAGCCCAGACGGACTCGGGCAGCGTCACCGCCGACGTGGTCACTCGGCCTCGTCGTCGGTACGGCGATAGGGGTCGATGTCGCCGGCCGGCTTCGCCCCCTCGGCGAGCTGGTGCACAGCTTCATCGACCGCGCGCGCCCGCTCGAGCAGCTCCTCGATGTGCTTGGCGTCGTCGGGGAGGGCATCGTGCATGAACGTGATCGAAGGCGTGTGCTTCAGACCGGTCCCGCGCCCGACGGCGCTGCGGATGACACCTTTGGCGCTCTCCAGCGCCATTGCCGTGTCAGTGCGCACCGCCTCGTCGCCATAGACGGTGTAGAACACCGTGGCCTCGCGCAGATCCCCCGTCAGCCGTGCGTCGGTGACGGTCACCATGCCCAGACGTGGGTCCTTGACCTGCCGCTCGATGACGTCGGCGACGATCTCGCGGACGCGCACACTCATCCGGCGCGTGCGGGCCTGGTCGGCCACAGCTTCCTCCTCAGTCGTGCCGGCTGCGCACGCTCAATCATCAGGCCCGAACAGCCGCCGCCGCGCGGACAGCAGGTCGATCTCCGGCCTGCTCGCGACCACTCGTTCACAGTCGTCGAGCACCTCACCGCAGTACGCCGCATCAGTGGCTACGACGGCAACGCCCACCAGGGACCGCCGGTGCAGGTCGAGATGCCCCGCCTCGGCAGCCGCGACGTCAAAGCGACGCCGCAGCTCCGCGACGATCGGCCGCACGATCGACCTCTTCTCCTTCAACGAGTGCACGTCACCCAGAAGCAGATCCAGCTCGAGCGTGGCTACGTACACTGCCCTTGGCCGTGCCTACGCCCTCTCCCGCCGCCGTGCCTACGCACGAGGCTTCTCCCTGAGCTCGAAGGTCTCGATGACGTCGTCGACCTGGATGTCGTTGTAGTTGCCCAGCGAAACACCGCACTCGAAGCCCTCGCGCACCTCGGTCACGTCGTCCTTGAATCGACGTAGACCTGCGATGGTCAAGTTGTCGGCGACCACTATTCCGTCCCGCACGAGACGGCCCTTGGAGTTGCGGACCAACGTGCCGGACCGGACGATGCAACCCGCGATGTTGCCGACCTTGCTCGACCGGAACACCTCGCGAATCTCCGCCGTACCGAGCTGCACCTCTTCGAACTCGGGCTTGAGCATGCCCTTGAGGGCGCTCTCGACGTCCTCGATGGCTGCGTAGATGACCGAGTAGTAGCGCACGTCGACCTTCTCGCGTTCGGCGAGCTCGCGCGCCTTGCCTTCGGGGCGGACGTTGAAGCCGATGATGACCGCATCCGACGCCTTGGCGAGGTTGATGTCGTTCTCAGTGATCGCGCCGACGCCGCGGCCGATGATGCGCAGCCCGACCTCGCCCTCGAGCCCGACCTCGATCTGCAGCAAGGCGTCCTCGAGAGCCTCGACCGAACCGGACACGTCGCCCTTGAGGATGAGGTTGAGCTGGTCGATCTGCCCCTCCTGGATGCGCCGCAGCGCGTCCTCGAGGGTCATGCGACCGCGGCTCTTGGCCAGCTCGGCGAACCGCTCGCGCGCCTGCCGCTGATCTGCGATCTGCCGTGCCATCCGGTCCTCGGGCACGACCATGAAGTTGTCGCCGGCACCCGGGACGCTGGTCAGGCCGAGCACCTGCACGGGCCGCGACGGCGGCGCCGCCTCGACCGGGTCGCCGTTCTCGTCGAGCATCGCCCGCACGCGACCGAACGCGTCACCGGCGACGATCGAGTCGCCGATGTTGAGCGTGCCTCGCTGCACCAGCACGGTCGCGACCGGACCGCGACCGCGGTCGAGGTGAGCTTCGATCGCGACACCCTCGGCCGGACGCTTCGGGTTGGCCCGCAGGTCGAGCGCTGCGTCGGCCGTCAGCACGACCGACTCCAGCAGGTGCGGGATGCCGTCACCGGAGATCGCGGACACGTCGACGAAGATGGTCTCGCCGCCGTACTCCTCGGCCACCAGGCCGTACTCGGTGAGCTGACCGCGCACCTTCGCGGGGTCGGCGCCCTCCTTGTCGATCTTGTTGACCGCAACGACGACAGGCACGTTGGCGGCCTGCGCATGGTTGAGCGCCTCGATCGTCTGCGGCATGACGCCGTCGTCGGCAGCCACGACGAGGATCGCGATGTCGGTCACCTGGGCACCACGGGCACGCATGGCGGTGAACGCCTCGTGGCCCGGGGTGTCGATGAAGGTGATCGTGCGGTCCTTGTTCTCGACCGTGGTGTGCACCTGATAGGCACCGATGTGCTGGGTGATCCCACCGGCCTCACGCGACTGCACGTTGGCCGACCTGATCGCGTCGAGCAGCTTGGTCTTTCCGTGGTCGACGTGACCCATGACCGTGACGACGGGCGGCCGCGCCTCGAGGTCGCCCTCCTCCTCGTCGGCGTCGAACTCGAGGTCGAAGCGGGACAGGATCTCCGCGTCCTCCTCCTCCGGCGTGACGATCTTCACGTCCCAGCCGAGCTCGGTGCCGAGCAGCTGCAACGTCTCCTCAGGCGCAGACTGCGTCGCCGTCACCATCTCGCCGAGCTGGGTGAACACGACCTGGACGAGCGATGCGGGGTTGGCGCCGATGCGGTCGGCGAAGTCGGCAAGGCTCGCGCCGCGCGGGAGCCGGATCGTCTCCCCGTTGCCACGCGGGACCTGCACGCCGCCGATCGTCGGGGCCTGCATGTTGTCGAACTCTTGACGCCGCTGCTTCTTCGACTTCCGGCCACGGGTCGGCCGGCCACCGGGGCCACGACCGAAGGCACCCTGGGTCGGGGCGCCGCGGCCACGGCCACCAGGACCGCCGGGACGCCCACCGAAGCCGCCACCACCGGGGCGGCCGGCTGTGCCGGGACCACCGCCGGGACCACCGCCCGGGCCACCGCCGGGACCCCCACCGGGACGGCCACCGAAGCCACCGCCCCCGCCACCGGGACCACCCGGGCGGCCACCCGGGCCACCGGGTCCGCCGCCGGGACGGCCACCGAAGCCACCGCCGGGACCACCGGGCCGACCACCTGGGCCGGCCGGCCGGCCGGCGCCGCCACCGGGACCGCCGGGCCGCGCGGGCATCTGACCGGGACCGGGACGCAGCCCGCCGGGGCGAGGAGGCATCTGGCCTGGGCCGGGACGGCCGGGCGCGACCCCGGGTCGCGGCGGCATGCCGGGACGCGGCGGCATGGCCGCCGGCGGCCGGTCACGGGTGGTGAAGGGGTTGTTGCCGGGTCGGGGCACGCCGGGGGTTGCCGGTCGCGGGGCCAGCGACGGCGCGGCCTCTGCGGCCGGCGCCTCGGGCTCGGCCAGCCGGGGCGGCTCACTGGGCAGCAGCGTGGGCGCGGGCAGCTCGTCGGCCGGTGCAGGCACGACGGCAACGGGGACGGCGTCCCCAACCGCCTTCTTGGCGGCCTTCTTCGGCGCAGCCGCCTCGGAGCCGTCTGAGCCGGCGGGCGGGGTCGCCACCTTGGGGAAGGCGGCGTAGACCTTCGCGACGACCGGTGCTTCCACGGTCGAGGACGGGGTCTTGACGTATTCGCCGTTGCTGTTCAACCACTCGATGAGCTCTTTCGAGCTCTTGCCAACCTCTTTGGCGAGCGCGGATACCCGGGCCTTGGCCACTTTTCTCCTTCGGTGGCCCGCGGTCGGTAACCGCAAGCCGTTGTCAGTGCACGGCGGTGCTCATCGGTGCTGGCTCATCGAGCGCTCATCGTCGTCGTCCGCCCCTTCGGCGATCGCTTGGCTAGCTGTCGACCCGTTGCGCCACATAGGCCACGACGGCCGTCGCGTCTGGCGGCCGGTC
>JAVEEE010000035.1 GCA_030840615.1 Frankiaceae bacterium
CGCGCGGGTGGAGGCGATCGACAGCTCGTGGCGCATGCTGCGCCGGGTCGGGTCGGGTAACGCCCTGCGCGATGTCGGCCTCCTCGAGGCCGTCCGCGAGCGTGCGTAGCCAGCCCGGCTGCGGCACGCAGTCGTCATCGGTGAACACGATCCGGGGCGACGAGGTGGCCCGCCAGCCGGCGTTGCGGGCAGCGGCGGGGCCGGACTGCCGGGCGAGCCGGACGCCGCGGACGGTGACGCGAGCGGTCTGCTCGAGGCGCTCGATGGTCGACCAGGTGTCATCCGGCGAACCATCGTCGACGAGAATCACCTCGAACGACGGCGCCGACTCCTGTCGCTCCAGAGCGTCGACGAGGCGGGTCAGCAGGGGTGCCCGTCCATGGGTGGCAACGACCACGGCGACCTGGGCTGTCGAGGGTCGGGGCGTGACGATGTGAGCGCTCCGTCGTTAGAACAACGAACAGGGGAGGACAAGCATGGCAGACACGCGCCCGCCGACGGTTGGCGACGCGGTGCCGCGCGTGCGGGGCTCGCGGTGGACAAAAGGACGCCCGGACATGAACCGGGCGATGAGTGTCGCTGCGCGCCTGAGCGAACCTTCCCGGATGCGTTATGCCGGCGACGTGTTCAACACCGGCAAGGCCCGCCGGCGCGACCGGCTGGTCTCATCGGCGTACTGGATGCTGTCGACGCCGACGTGGGGTTACCGCGCGGTCGACGACGTTCATCTCGCGCCCTTCCGCCTCGGGCTGGAGGCTCTCGCCACGACCGGCGTGCAGCCCGCATTCGTCGTGGATGTCGGCACCGGCGCCGGTGCATCGGCGGCGATGCTCGCGCGGCAATGGTCGAGCGCGCGGGTGGAGGCGATCGACAGCTCGTGGCGCATGCTGCGCCGGGCACGCAGCCTCCACAAGGAGCCCAACCTGCGGTTCCGCCGGGCCAGCGCGCTGTCGATGCCCTACGACGCGGGCTCGGTCGACCTCCTGACCTGCCTGAACGCGATCGCTGCGCCGAGTGAGATGCGCCGGGTCTGCGCGCCGGGGGCACATGTGCTCGCGGCGGGCACCTGGGTGCCGTTGCGCGGCGAGGACTCCGACTGGGTGCAGCGGTTCGCCGCGGCCGGGCTACGCCGCATCGACTCCGGCAGCGTCGGCGGCGGCTCGTGGGAGTTGTATGCGGTCGCGGGCTGAGACGCCGTCATAATGACTCCCACCCAGGCTTCCGCGGGCGCACTCGACGCCGGAGCGGAAGTGCTCCCCCGAGAGGACTTCGTGGTCACCACCTCGACCGAGCCGGTCGCGAAGCGACCTGCGCGCCAGCGTGACCACGCTGCCGGCTTCGAGCTCAGTGGCCCCGGGACGCCGTTGCCGGCGCTGCTCTCGACCCTGTGGCGGACCCGGCAGGTGCTGTTCGTCCTCGCCCGCAAGGACTTCTTCGCGCGCTACCGGCGGACCTCGCTCGGCCTGTTCTGGGCGCTCGGTCTGCCGCTCATCCAGGCCGTCGTGCTGACGGTCGTGTTCACCCACGTCGTGCGCGTGGGCCGCGTCGTCCAGAGCGTCCAGGGCGGCCACCACTTCAGCTACGCCGTGTTCATCTACTCCGGCATCGTCGGCTGGTCGTTCTTCAGCACCAACATGCCGGGCTCGGCCACCTCCGTGGTCGACGGCAGCGGGCTCGCGGGAAAGATCTACTTTCCCCGGCTGATGCTTCCGTTGCTGGTGGTGGTGACCGGTCTCTACCCGCTGATCATCAGCCTGGGCGTCCTGTTCCTGCTCACGCTGGCCCTGCAGCACAGCGTCGGTTTCGAGTTCCTGTTCGTCATCCCGGCCACGGTTCTGGTCGTCGGGATCTCCGCGGCTTTCGGCATCGCTCTGTCCGCTCTGCATGTCTACTTCCGGGACGTGAAGTTCCTCGTGCAGGCCGTGATGTCGGTCCTGTTCTACGCGACGCCGATCATCTATTCGCTGTCCAACGCACCCGCGTCGATCCGCCCGTTCATCAGCTTCGGTCCGATGGCCGGGCCGATCGAGCTGTTCCGGATGGCCACGGTCGGCGCCGACTCGGCGTGGCCGCAGGCGGTTGCCGGCGGCGTCGTGTGGTTCACCGTGGCCATGGCGTTGGGGCTCTACCTGCACAGTCGGTTCGACCGAGTCTTCGTGGACCGGCTGTGAGCACGCCCGTCATCTCACTGCGCGGAGTCGGCAAGCGCTACATCAAATACTCCGACCAGCCCATGCTCATGACCGCGGCGCTCCGGTGGCGGCAGCGCACCAAACGCAGCGAGCTGTGGGCCGTGCGCGACGTCGACTTCGACGTGGACGAGGGCGAGAGCATCGGCATCCTCGGGCGCAACGGTGCCGGCAAGTCGACGATGTTGCAGATGCTCGCCGGCGTCACCGCACCGTCGAGCGGTGTCGTGCACGTCGACGGGCGGGTGTCACCGCTGATCTCCGTCGGGGTCGGCTTCCACCCCGAGCTGACCGGTCGGGAGAACGTCTACGTCAACGGGACGATCCTCGGCATGCCTCGCAAGACGATCGAGCGTCGTTTCGACGAGATCGTCGCGTTCGCCGAGCTCGAGAACTTCATCGACACCCCGGTGAAGTTCTACTCATCCGGCATGTTCGTGCGGCTGGGGTTCTCCGTCGCCATCGAGGCCGACCCCGACATTCTGCTGGTCGACGAGATCCTCGCGGTCGGGGACTTCGCGTTCCAGCTCAAGTGCTACGAGCGGATGCAGAAGATCCGCGAGCGTGGCACGACGGTGGTCGTCGTCAGCCACAACCTCGGCGGTCTGCGGACGTTCTGCGACCGCGGCATCGTCTTCGACCACGGCCGGGTCGTGCACGACGGCTCGATGTTCGACGCGATCGGCTCCTACCACCAGCTCCTTGCGGTGAGCGAAGCCGATGCGAGCGGTGACCCGACCGAACAGCGGCAGGAGCTCGGCTCGGTCGAGATCATCGAGAGCCGGCTCGTGGACGCCGACGGGAGTCCGGCCGCGCACGTCAACGCCGGCGACACCCTCGTCGTCCGGGCGACGATCCGTGCCGGGCGGGACATCGAGCGGCCGTTCAGCGGCATCATCGTCAGCACCGACGACCGCGACATCTGCGTCTACAGCGACTCCAACCGCAACCAGCCGCACCCACCGTTGCGCGCCGGCGAGGTGCAGACCTACGAAGCCCGCATCCCCGCCAACTTCCCGACCGGCAGCTACACCGTCAAGATGTCGTTCCACCGTCACGTCGACGACTACCGCACGGTGCCGCTCGGCCGCACGCCCCCGGTGTCCTTCTACACGACCGGCCGGCCGCTCGTCGGCGGGCTTGCGGACCTGGCGGCCGCGTTCACCGCAACGTCAGCGACGGGGTAGCCGCCGGGATGGGGCGGACGGACACGCCGCTGCGCGACCGGATGGTCTTTCTCGTCGGTGCCCAGCGCAGCGGCACCAACTGGTTGCAACGGATGCTCGCGACGCATCCGGACATCGCCACCCTGCCGAGTGAGACCCAGCTCTTCACCGTCGGCATCGACGTGCTGGCGGAGCGGGTGCAGCACGGCGTGCTGTCCTCGACGTCGACCGCCACCGTGTTCATGGAGCGCGAGGCGTTTCTCGACGCGACGCGGGCGTTCTGCGACGCCGCGTTCGGCGGTGTTGCAGAACGGCTGCGCCCGGGCGCGCGTCGCATCCTCGAGCGGTCGCCCAACCACGTCGAACGCCTCGCCTTGATCGGTGACATCTATCCCGATGCGTGGGTGATCCACATCGTCCGCGACGGCCGGGACGTCGCCCGGTCGCTGGTCTCCCAACGTTGGGGGCCGGCGACAGTCGGCGCCGCCGCGGAGCTGTGGGACCGGTCCGTCCGGTCCGCACGCGAGGCTGCTCCCGCCCTGCGGCGTTATCGCGAGGTTCGTTACGAGGACCTGCTGGCCGACCCGGCGGCGGGTGTGACCAAGCTGTTCGCGTTCCTCGAGCTCGACGCGTCGGAGCAGACCGTCGCGGCGACGTTGCAGGAGGCAGGAGTCGCCGCCAACACCGAAGCCTCCGAGATCGGCGACGGCAAGTGGCGCAGCGAGTGGGGCCCGCGCGAGATCGCCGAGTTCGACAAGGTTGCCGGCGACCTGCTGGTCGAGCTCGGTTACCCACCTGCCGACGGCGCGTCGCACCGGCCCCGGGTTCCCGACGTACGCGAGCTGGCCGGAAAGCTGCGGCGCACAGCGGCGCCGAAGACTGCGGACGCACCGACGCGACCGCATCTCCCGATGGAGGTGCGCCAGCGCCGCGTCGACGCGTTGTGTGCAGCCCTGTCGAGCGGTGACGCCGACCGAGCGAGCGCTGACCTGGCCCCCGCCGCGCTGGTGCGCGTCGTCGCAGCGGGCAGCGACCGGCAGGCGCGAGCCGAGCCGGGACGCGAGCTGCTGGCGAAGGCGCTCGCCGCCGACCCGACGCCGTGGGGCACCCAACGGCGCGGCGACGTGCACGTGTCCGGATCGATGTTCACGGTCGTGCTCACGCATGACGGTGCTGAGGGTTGCACCGACCGCGTCGTCGTCGTGCATTTCGACGGCAAGGCGCAGATCACCGCGCTGACGCTCTACGGGTTCCCGCTGTGAGCGCTCATCCGGTGCCTCGGCGCAGGTCAGTCGACCGGGTAGCCGAGCTCGCGGAGCATCGGTCCCATCACCCGGTTGGCCAATGCCTGCTCGTCGGTGCTGAGGTTCTGCTTCCACAAGCCGGGGGCGGCC
>JAVEEE010000077.1 GCA_030840615.1 Frankiaceae bacterium
CTCGCTTCCACTGCACAGCGAATTGGCCCGCGCCCGGCATCTAGCGGCCGGCAGACAGGCACATGCGGTGCTGCTCACCTGCACCGAGCCGCCTTGCCCACAACAGGCCGCGATCATCAAGCGAAACCTCGCGGGGATCGGGATCACGGTTGACGTGCATCTGCTCTCCAAGCCGTTGCTGTACGCCAGGCTGTTCGCCGGCTCGTCGAACTGGGACATCACGTTTCTGGGCTGGGGAATCGACTTCGCCGACTTCACCTCGGTGCTGCCGGCTCTGCTCGACGGCAGGACCATCGGCTCGGCCGACAACGCCGACTGGTCGGGCTTCGACAATCGCACGTTCGAGTCGCGGCTCGACCACGCAGCCACCGTGACCGGGCCGCGACGGGGCCGGGTCTTGACGCTCCTGGCAGATTCCGTCGCTCGACGACAGAGCCCGATGATCGCCTATCGCGAGGATGTCGCTCACGACCTCGTCGCCCGTCGAGTGGGCTGCCGGGTCTACCAGCCGTTGATCGGCATGGACCTCGCGCGCCTGTGCCTCGTCACCAGCTGAGCGTGGGACGAACACTAGGCTGCGCGCATGCCCGTGCTGCCCGATCGCGTCGACCGTGACGCGCCGGAGTTCGCCGTACGGCGTGCCACGATCCTCGAGCAGCTGGCCGAGGTCGACGCGCAGCTCGCCCTCGCGCGCGCCGGCGGAGGAGAGAAGTACGTCGAGCGCCACCGCCAGCGCGGCAAGCTGCTGGCGCGTGAGCGCGTCGAGCTCCTGCTCGATCCGGACTCGCCGTTCCTCGAGCTGAGTCCACTCGCTGCCTGGGGCACCAGCTATCCGGTCGGTGCCAGCTCGGTCACGGGCATCGGCGTCGTCGAGGGCACCGAGGTGCTGATCAACGCCAACGACCCCACGGTGCGCGGCGGCGCGACCAATCCGTGGACGGCCCGCAAGGGCGGGCGTGCGGCCCAGATCGCCGAGGAGAACCGCCTCCCGGTCGTCAACCTCGTCGAGTCCGGCGGTGCCGACCTGCCGACCCAGAGCGAGATCTTCATCCCGGGTGGCCGGGGCTTTCGTGACCTGACCCGCAAGTCCGCCGCAAAGATCCCGACCATCGCTCTCGTCTTCGGCAACTCCACCGCCGGTGGTGCCTACATCCCCGGCATGTGCGACTACGTCGTGATGGTCAAGGAGCGTGCCAAGGTCTTCCTCGGTGGCCCGCCTCTGGTCAAGATGGCCACCGGCGAGGAGAGCGACGACGAGGAGCTCGGCGGCGCGGAGATGCACGCGCGGGTCAGCGGCCTCGCCGACTACCTGGCTGTCGACGAGCTCGACGCGATCCGGCTCGGCCGCCAGATCGTCAAACGGCTCAACCGGCGCAAGCTCGGCCCGGAGCCGGCGGCGTCCTACAGCGAACCCCGGTATGACGCCGAGGACCTGCTCGGCATCATCCCTACCGACCTGCGCGAGCCGTTCGACCCGCGCGACGTGCTCGCTCGCATCCTCGACGGCAGCGAGTTCGACGAGTTCAAGCCGCTCTACGGGCCATCGCTGGTGACGGGTTGGGGTCAGCTGCACGGCTACCCGATCGGTGTCCTGGCCAATGCTCGCGGCGTGCTCTTCCAGGAGGAGTCGGAGAAGGCCGCGCAGTTCATCCAGCTCGCCAACCAGAGCGACACGCCGCTGCTGTTCCTGCAGAACACCACCGGTTACATGGTCGGCAAGGACTACGAGCAGCGCGGCATCATCAAGGCCGGCGCCCAGATGATCAACGCCGTCTCCAACAGCGCCGTACCGCACCTCACCGTCATCATGGGTGCGTCGTACGGCGCGGGAAACTACGGCATGTGCGGGCGCGCCTACGACCCGCGGTTCCTGTTCACCTGGCCCAATGCCAAGTCGGCGGTGATGGGCCCTGCGCAGCTCGCGGGAGTGTTGTCGATCGTCGCGCGGCAGTCGGCGCTGGCTCGCGGCAAGCCTTACGACGACGAGCAGGATGCGCAGATGCGCGAGATGGTCGAGAACCAGATCGAGGCGGAGTCGAAGGCATTGTTCCTGACCGCGCGGGTCTACGACGACGGCATCATCGACCCGCGTGACACTCGCACCGTGCTCGGCCTGTCGTTGTCCGTCATTCACAACCGACCCGTCGAAGGCCGCACCGGCTTCGGCGTCTTCAGGATGTAGCTGTGACCGCTCCTGTCACGAAGCTCCTGGTCGCCAACCGGGGTGAGATCGCGCGACGCGTCTTCCGGACGGCGCGGGCCATGGGCATCAGCACGGTCGCGGTGTTCAGCGACGCGGATGCCGACGCGCCGTTCGTGCGCGAGGCCGACGAGTCAGTGCATCTTCCGGGCGTGACACCTGGCGACACCTACCTTCGTGGCGACCTCGTTGTCGCCGCGGCGCAACGAGCCGGCGCGGACGCCGTGCATCCGGGCTACGGGTTCCTCTCCGAGAGCGCGGCCTTTGCCCGCGCCGTCATCGCGGCCGGACTGACCTGGGTCGGGCCACCGCCGGACGCGATCGAGACGATGGGCTCGAAGCTCGCCGCCAAGGCGCTGATGCGCAAGGCAGACGTCCCGACCCTGCCCTGGGCCACCGACCCCGCTGACGCGGCCGACGTCGGGTTTCCGTTGCTCGTCAAGGCCTCGGCGGGAGGCGGGGGTCGCGGCATGCGCCTCGTCCGTGATCCCGCCGAGCTCGACGAGGCGGTCGCGGCGGCTCGACGCGAGGCCGGCTCGGCCTTCGGTGACGACACCATCTTCCTCGAGCGCTACGTCGACGCGCCGCGCCACGTCGAGATCCAGGTGTTCGCCGACACGCACGGCAACGTCGTTTCCCTGTTCGAGCGGGAGTGCTCGATCCAGCGCCGGCACCAGAAGATCGTCGAGGAGTCGCCGTCGCCCGCCGTGGACGACGACCTGCGCCGGCGGATGGGCGACGCGGCCGTCGCCGCAGCCCGGGCGGTGGGTTACGTCGGTGCCGGCACGGTCGAGTTCGTGCTGACCCTGGCGGGCGCGGAAGCAGAGTTCGCCTTCCTGGAGATGAACACCCGGCTGCAGGTCGAGCACCCGGTCACCGAGCTCGTCACCGGCCTCGACCTGGTCCGGTTGCAGCTGCTGGTCGCCCGCGGGGAGCCGCTGCCGGCGGAAGTGCTCACCGCGTCGCTGACCGGCAGCGCGATCGAGGTGCGGCTCTACGCCGAGGACGCCCGTGAAGGATTCCTGCCGGCGACCGGAACCCTGCGCTCGTTCGACATCGACGCCGATGTGGCAGGGGCCAGCATTCGCGTCGATGCGGGCGTCGAGTCCGGCAGCGTCATCTCGCCCTATTACGACGCGATGCTCGCCAAGGTGATCGTGCACGCACCATCCCGCACGGAAGCTGCCGCGGCCCTGGGCAGCGCGCTGCGCCGCGCCCGCATCCACGGCGTCACGACCAATCGCGACCTGCTCGTGCGGATCCTCGGACACGTTGAGTTCCTGGCCGGTGCGACGGACACGGCGTTCCTCGAGCGGCACGACCCGGCCACTCTCGCCGCACCGTTGCTGGACGCAGCCGGGCAGCGGCTGCATGCGGTTGCTGCGGCGGTCGCGCGACAGGCGCTCAACCGCGAGACCGCGCCGGTGCTGGGTCAGCTGCCCAGTGGCTGGCGCAACAACCCGTCGCGGCAGCAAGAGCTGCAGCTACGGACGGACGGAGCCGACACGACCATCGCCTACTCCCTGGACCGCGCGGGCGTGCTCACGGCTGCCGTCGATGGTCAACCGCTCGACGTGACGTTGGACAGCGCGTCGCCGGTGGAGGTCGTGCTGACCGTCGACGGTGTGCGTCGACGCTGCCTGGTCGCGATCTCGGCCGACGTCATCGACGTCGACTCCCCATTGGGATCCTCGTCGTACGTCGTCGTGCCACGTTTCCCCGACGTGGGCGACGACGTCGCAGCCGGATCGCTGGTGGCGCCGATGCCGGGATCGGTCGTGCGGGTGCTCGTCGAGACCGGCGCGGTCGTGGAGACGGGCCAGCCGTTAGTCGTCCTCGAGGCGATGAAGATGGAGCACACCGTGTCGGCGCCGGGCGGCGGCACGATAAGCGAAATTCGAGTGCAGGCAGGCCAGCAGGTCGAGGCGGGCACGGTGCTCGTCGTTGTCGAGGAAGCAGCAGTCGAGGAGACAGCAGATGCGGATTGACGGAAGTGCAGCGATCGTCACTGGGGGCGCGAGCGGACTCGGGCTCGCAACAGCGACCGAGCTCGCCAAGGCCGGCGCCCAGGTCGTCATCGTCGACCTGCCGTCGTCGGCAGGTGAGCAGCGGGCGTCGGACATCGGCGGTCGCTTCTCTCCGGCAGACGTCAGCGATGAGGCGGCCGTGCAGCGCGCGGTCGATGCTGCGGTCGAGCTCGGGCCACTGCGCATCGTCATCAACTGCGCCGGCATCGGGACGCCGGGCCGTGTCATCGGCAAGCAGGGTGTGCTGCCACTCGAGCAGTTCGAGCAGGTCATCCGCGTCAACCTCGTCGGAACGTTCAACGTCATCCGGTTGGCTGTCGCCGCGATGGTCGCGACCGAGCCGATCGACGGCGAGCGCGGCGTCATCGTCAACACCGCATCGGTCGCGGCCTTCGACGGCCAGATCGGGCAGGCGGCCTACTCGGCGTCCAAGGGCGGCATCGTCGGCATGACACTGCCGATCGCTCGCGATCTGGCCGACAAGCTCATCCGGGTCTGCACCATCGCGCCGGGCCTGATGGACACGCCGCTGCTCGCCGGCCTGCCCGAGCCGGCCCGCGAGTCGTTGTCGAAGCAGGTGCCGCACCCGGCTCGACTCGGCGACCCGACGGAGTACGCCGCGCTGGCCCGGCAGATCGTCGAGAACGGCTACCTCAACGGCGAGGTCATTCGCCTCGACGGCGCCATCCGGATGGCGCCGCGGTAGCACGCAAGCGTCAGTCGCCGGGACGGTTGCCGAGCAGGACGTCGAAGAACCGGTCGACTCCGTTGTTGGGTGAGGCCAGCAGGTCGGCGAGGTGCGGGACCGGGGGGACGCCGCGGCCGCTGCCTTCGACAGCCGTCAGGTCGATGAGCCCACGGACTGCGCCGCAGGCCATCTCGTAGTCGATCTCCCCGCGGGCGAGTCGCAGCGTGGGGCACGGCGCCGGGGTGCGGCAGGTCGGGCACTCGGCATCGGCGTCGGGCTCGTGCATGCCCTCGACGTCGGCCAGCCGACGTCGTAGCCGCTCGGCGTCAGCCGCAGCGAAGCGGCGGCGCTCGCCGAGATCGGCGATCAGCGACGCGAGGATGGGTGTTCCCTCGTAGTCGCGCACCGGGGGAGCCTATGCGACCCTTGCTCGATCCAAGCGGAAATCTCGATGGTGGCGAACCATTGGGCCGTTGGAGGAGTCTCACTGGCGTGGACGACCTGGATGCCTGGCTGGCCGAGGCCTACCCGACGGCGTACCGCACCGCGTGCCTGGTGCTGCGCTCGTCCGCCGATGCGGAGGACGCCGTGCAGGACGCCTTTCTGCGCGTGTGGCGGTTCCGCGACGCGATCCCTGCGGGGGACGGGCGGCGCGCCTGGCTCTACCGGGTGGTCGTCAACGCCTGCCTGTCCCGCCTGCGCGGCGAGCGGGTCTGGCGCCAACGCCTGGCCGACGACGCCTTGGCCTCGCTGCCGGGCCAGGCCGACCCGCAGCACGACGCCGAGGACGCCGCGCTCGGCGAGTGCCTGACCTCAGCTCTCGACCGGCTGCCCGAGCACCTGCGGGTCCCGGTCGTCCTGCGCTACTTCAGCGGCCTGGCCGAGCGCGAGATCGCCGTCGCCATCCAGCGGCGTCCCGGCACGGTGAAGTCGCGGTTGTCCGAAGCTCGCCGGCGCCTTGCCGACGACCCGGCGCTCGCCGCCTGGGTGAGCGTGGAGGTGGCCCGATGATCAACGAGGACCTGCTCGAGCGGGGCCTCGCGGCCGCCGCCGAGGACTACGACGTGCCGCCCGGCGCCATCGACCGGGTGCGCGAGCACATCTCCCCGCAGGTGCCGGGCGACGGTCTCGTGGTTCGCAACCGCTGGCGACCGACCCGGCGCCAGTGGCTGGCCATCGGCGGGGTGGCCGCCGCCGTGCTCATCGCCCTTCCCTTTGCCCTCGGCGGCTCCGGTACGCCGTCGGACGAGCTGCGACCGTCGGCCGGTGGCGTGGCCGCCACCCCGCTCCCAGGAGGTAGCTCCGGCGGCGGAACGTCGAGTTCCGTTGGCGGGGTCCCGCAGAAAGCGGCGCACGGGCCGGTCGCCCTCCCCGCTCTCCCCGCCCGCTCCCGCGCGGTGGGCACCTCAACCGGTGCGGGGACAACGACGACGAACGGCGAGACGTCGTTCGACTCCTCCCAGCAGACGCCGGGTGCTGCCGTCGACCCGGTGCCGTCGGCTCCGGACCGCGTCGTCAAGACCGGCGAGCTGGACCTGCGGGTGCCCAAGGGTGCCGTCGGCACGACTCTCGACCGCCTCACCGGCATCGCCACGCTCCTGCACGGTTACGTTGCCGACTCACGCACCAGCGAAGGCGGCGGCGCACCCAGCGGGCAGGTCACGTTGCGGGTGCCGGTGGCGGCGTTCGAGAACGCGATCAGCCGCGCGCGCCAGATCACCGGCGTGAAGGTGCTCGCGCTCGAGACGTCCGGTCAGGACGTGACGGCCAAGTACGTCGACCTCAAGGCGCGGATCCATGCGCTGCAGTCGACCCGCGCGACGTTCCTCACGTTGCTGTCGAAGGCCACCACGATCGGCGAGACGCTGGCCGTGCAGCAGCACGTCACCGACGTGCAGACCGAGATCGAGCGACTCCAGGGTCAGCTCCGGGTGCTCGGCAGCCAGAGCAGCATGAGCACGCTCACGGTCACCGTCGACCAGAAAATCATCGAGACCGTCGTCAGCACGCACCACAAGTCCGGCATCCACAAAGCCTTCGACCGGTCGGTGCACCGGTTCGAGCGAGGCATCGAGGCGATCATCGCGGGCATCGGCCCGGTGCTGCTCGCGTTGCTGATCATCGGGTTCGCCTGGCTGGCCGCCCGGTTCGGCTACCGGTTGTTGCGTCGCCGGCTGGTCTGATCAGTTGAGCCGGTAGGCCACCAGCGACAGCGCGATCAGCAGACCGGCGGCGAGCAACGACGTCGGGAGCATGCCGGCGACCAAGCCCGTCGCTTTGGCCCCGAACCGCACCTCGAGCATGATGGCGACGGCGACAACGAGTCCCGCGGCGACCAGCAAGGGCCAGACGGAGTGGGAAAGACCCCACGCGGCCCCGATGGCGCCGTAAGCGATGCAGACCCCAAGGGCGAACTCGCCCACCTGCACAGCGGCGGACTGCACCCGAACTCTGGGCATCCCGACTCTGGTCATACGCCCATCATGCCCCTGTTTCCCTCGGACTCACTGCCTGAGGGGCGCGTGTCGGTAACGACGATGGTTGGTCTCAGCCGGCGCAGCGCGACCGTGACGTCTGGCTCGAGCTGGGCAAGCACGGGCTGCCGCTGATGGGCGTGGGTCGGCCTAGGTGGAATCCTTGTGCGAAGTCCACGCCTTCGGTCCGCAGCAGGGTCAATGTCTGTTCCTCTTCAACGCCCTCTGCGATCGTCTTGAGGCCGAATGCGCGAGCCAGGCTGACGATTGCCTTGACGACGTGGAGGTTGTCAGGGTTGGTGACCAGGTCTCGGACGAACTCGATATCGATCTTGAGGTGGGTGATGGGCAGTTTCTTCAGGTAGGTGAAGCTGCCGAAGCCGGTTCCGAAGTCGTCGATGGCCAGCCCGCAGCCGAGTGCGGCCAGCCCGCGGGCGAAGGCTTCGCCGGTGGTGATGTCGTGCATGAGCGCGGTCTCGGTGATCTCGAAGACGAGGTTGGCCGGGTCCGCGTGCGCTTCGTGGATTTGCCGCTCGATGAAGGGCAGGAGGTCCGAGGTGCTGATCGAGGCGGCGGAAAGGTTCGCCTCGATCACTCGCCGTCCTGTTGCTGCGAGTCGGGTGGCTTGGGTGATGACCCAGCGGTCGATCTCACGGATCAGCCCGTACTTCTCCGCTACCGGAAGGAAGCTGCCGGGCAGGATGACTTCGTTGTCGCGTCCGATCATGCGCAGGAGCAACTCCTCGCCGGGCCGGCCGCCGGCGAGGGGCACGATGGGCTGGGAGTACAGGACGAGCCGGTTCTCGTCGATCGCGTCGCGGATGCGTCCGAGCCA
>JAVEEE010000209.1 GCA_030840615.1 Frankiaceae bacterium
GCGCGCCTCGTGCGGCATGACCGGAGTCCAGACAACGCCCAGCCGGGCGAACAGCTCGTCTCGCTCGGTGCGCTCGGCGGCGGCGGCATGTCCCAGCAGCCAGACGAGCGCGTCCAGGGACTGCGCCGTCTCGTGCGCCGATCCGCGGGCCCGCCCCGCTGCCACGGCATGCCGCATCGCCGCTTCGGCGGCGGCTGTGTCAGCGGTCTGAGCCAGCGCGAATCCCTGCAGCCGACTCAGCGCCGGCGCGAATGCCGCGGACAGCGGCAGCAAGCCGGCGTCGTCCATGGCGGCGTCGGTGGAGGCCGCGACCCCGGCCGTACGAAGCGTCTCGCGCAGCGCCTGCTCGGCGTCGTCAAGACGCGCGAGTGCCGGCTCTGCCGCTCCCTGCAACAGGAGCGACTCGACGAAGCGGAGCTGGGTGTCGATCAGCTCGAAGCGCTGCGACGACGAGGCGTACGCCGCCAGTGCCTCGCCGAGCAGCGCGAGCGCTTCGGGATGGCGGCCGCTACGGCTGTGCAGCCGCCCCAGCAGCGCAGCACCGAAGCCGATGTCCGAGGGGGTCCCGGAGGCCCGCCAGACGCGTAGCGCCGCGATGACGAGCGGTTGCGCCTCGGCCAGGCGTCCTTGGTCGACGAGGATCTCGGCGATGTTGGCCGATGCGATCGCCGCGCTCCACTCGTCACCCGAGTGGATGTGGACGGTGCGGGCCCGCTCGTAACGCTCGACCGCGAGGTCCCACAGCCCGTCGTAGTAAGCCCGGATCCCGAGGTGATTCCAGGCGCCGGCCTGACGCGGGAGATCGCCGCTGCGCTCGAACAGCTCGAGGGCGCGCAGCACGCGGCCTTCGTCACCGGGCCGGCCGATGGCCAGCTCGACGAGGTCGAGCAGATGGAGGGCGCGAGCGAGCGAGTTCTCGGCGGAAGCAGCGGTCGCCTCGTCGACCGCGCGCCGGCACAGGCGGGCCGCTTCGGCCTCGCGTCCCTGCACGTGTCGCATGAACGCGCGCTCGACGCTGATCCGGGCCCGCAGCTCGACCACGTCAGGTGTCGCGGCAGCCCCGTCGGGCAGTGTGAGCTCGCGCTCAGCGGTCGTCAGCCACCGGAGCCCGGAGGTCATCGACCCGCCCCGGGCCGCGACGAGCGCAGTGCTCAAGGCGAGGCGCGCGCGCCGCTCCACCTGCTCACGGGGAACCCGACCGCGGGCCGCGCGGTAGGCCGAGGCCGCCTGCTCCACCTCGGCGAGGCGGGCATGCACGTCTCCGAGCTCTTCGAGCAGCGTTGCCAGCTCAGACGGTGGCAGCGTCGGAAGCCGGCGGGCCGCCTCCAGCGCGCGCTGGTGCGACACCAGGGCCTCGGCGTTGGCGTAGACCTGCTGGGCGCGCCGGCCCGCGATCCGGGCATAGTCCCAGGCCTCGGCGAACCGCTGCGCCGACAAGTAGTGCAGGGACAGCGTCTCGGCGATGTCCGTCCGTCGCTCGCCGGCTCCCGCTTCGAGCGCCACGGCGGCGCGACCGTGCAGCTCCACCCGGCGGCGGAACGGCAAGCCCTCGTAGGCGGCGTCCCGGGCCAGTGCGGTGCGGAACCGCCAGCCACCGGAACCATCGCTCACAAGGAAGCGAGCGAGCCGGGCCCACTCCGACGATGTCACGTGTTCGTCTGTCAGCACCGCTACCAGGGGCTCGTCGAACCGCACCCCGAGGACGGACGCCACGCGAAGCAGGTTGCGGTCAGCGGGTGGCAGCTCGTCCAGCTGCGCCGCGAGGCCTTCCTCGAGAGTGTCGGGCAGGTCGTCGCCGCCACCGGTGCGGTAGGTCGCGGCGACCAGCTCCTCGAGGAAGAGGGGATTGCCCTCGGCGCGAGTGATGACGGCTGCCATGAGTCGCGGTGACAGCGGCCGCTGGTCCGTCGCCGATACGACCAGGTCGTGTGCCTCACCGATCGTGAGGGGTGGCACCAGGAGCTCGGTCACGTGCGGTGAGCCCAGGTTCGGAGCGGCCGCGCCGCCGCGGCCGGCCAGCAGCAGGAGCCACGGCAGCTCCGCCGCGCGCACTGCGACGCGAAGCAGCAGCTCGACCGACGCATCGTCCGCCGAATGCGCATCTTCGACGACGAACACTGTGGGGGCCTCGCACGTGGCGACGAGCCAGTCGATGACGACGGTGGCGACCCGGCGCCAACGGACCTCGTCGCGGAGCCCGGCTGTCTCCTCGGTGTCGGCGATGTCGACACCCAACGGCACGGCGAGCAGCGGTAGCCAGTCCCGTAGCTCGGGCGCGACCGCGTCCACCTGCTGGCGTAGCCGTCGTACGACGTCCTCATCGGCGGCGTCCATCGCAACGCCGAGCGCCGTTCGCAAGAGGCGACCGATGACGAAGTAGGGGGTCGCCGACTCGTAGTCATCGGCATAAGTGCGAAGCACAGTCATACCGAGCTCGGAGTCGCCGCACACCTGGTCGACCAAGCGGCTCTTTCCGCTGCCCGCGTCGCCCGACACGTGGATCGCCGCACCGCGACCGCGACGCGCAGACATCGCGGCAGCCTTCAGCTGCTGCAGCTCGAGCGAACGACCGGCGAAAGGCAGTGTCACATCGCCGGTCGCCCTCGCGCTGCTGACCTGCTGCACCACCGAGGCATGCACCTGGTGTTGCTTTCCCTTGACCAGGAATGGTGGCAACGGCTCGCTGTCGACCACCGCGTGCACCCGCTGCAGCAGCGTCGCGGTGGCCAGCAGCTGACCGTGCTGGGCCTTGCCCATGACGCGCGCGGCCAGGTTGACCGCGTCTCCCTTGACCGACAACGTACGACGGAAGGCCGGACCGAACTCGCCGCTGAACACGCGCCCAGCGTTCACACCGATCCGCAGCTGGAGTGGCCCGGTGTGGCCGTCCAACATCGACCGGGTGGCCCGCAACAGACCTTCCTCGTCGTGTCCACTGCTGCTCGGGGCTCCGGCGACGAGCATGATCTTGAAGCCGTCCTTGGAGATGTCGGTCTCCCAGAACGTGACCCGGTGCTTGCCACACTCGTCCTGCACCAGAACCAGCAGCTCGTGCAGTGCGTTGGCGACAGCACCGGGTCCCTGCCGATGGAGCAGCTCGTCCACAGCGCTGACCTCGACGAAGCCGACGGCCACCTGCCGGTGCTCGCTGTCCGTGGCCTCGGCGAGAAGGTGATCGCGGATCATCGGGTCGAGGCAGGCACCGGCGTCGAACGCCTCCGGCGAGCTCGGCCAGTAGCGGCAACGCGGGTCCACGGCCGGCATTGCGCGCAGCAGAAGGCCGTCCCCCTTGGCAGCGCCGACACAGCGAGCCGGCAGCTCGGCGGCCGTCCCCTTGCTCACGACGATCTCGCCGGCGTCCGCGATCCCTTCCATCGCCGCGGTGACCGTCGCGTCCGGCCCGGTGACAAGCAGTTCCCGGTGTCTGCGGCCGGCGAGGAAGAAGTCGAACGAGCCACTGTGGACGCCGACCGACATCCGCAACCGGATGGCTCCGACGGACGTCTGCAGCTGACCGATCCTGCGCATCGTGCGTCGCATCTCCCCGGCCGCCCGGCAGGCCAGCAACGCATGCTCGGGACCTTCGAACAACAGCAGCACGGCGTCACCGCCCCACTTCACGAGCAGCGCACCGTAGGAGTAGGCGACCTCGAGCAGGGACGCGAACGCCGCGTCGAGGACGTCGCTCATCTCCTCGGCGCCGACCTTGCCCTTAGTGGCGAGCCGCTCGGTCAGGGTCGTGAAGCCGGAGATGTCGACGAACGCCAGCGATCCTTCGATTCTGCGGTGGCGCGCCTCGGGCATGGTCTGGAGCCAGTCGACGACAAGACCGGCGACGTAGGGCTTGAGGCGCTCAGCGGGCTCCAAGACGTGCCCGCCTCACGTGGTGCGCGCGGGCGGTAGCCACGAGCCGACCATAGGCACAGCGAGCGGGTTGCGGCAGGCTTCCGGGCAATCACCCGGGTTTCTGCCGGCATCACTCACATTCCTGACATGACACCCGAAATGTCCCCCGGTCGCAGCTCGGCCGGCGCCCCGGCGGGAACGGCCGGCGTGTGCGGGGCGACCGCACCGGCGGGACGGTACGCCGCGCCGAGCGCCGGCCGCGGATCGTCGTCACCCTTGTTGGGCCAGAACGCCATCGCCCGCTCGGCTTGCGCGGTGATCGTGAGCGACGGGTTGACGCCGAGGTTGGCGGTCACCGCTGCCCCGTCGAGCACGTGCAGCCCGGGGTAGCCGTAGACGCGCTGCCAAGGGTCGAGCACACCGGTGTCAGGTGAGTCGCCGATCGGGCAGCCCCCGATGATGTGCGCCGTCATCGGGACGTTGAAGATCTCGCCCACCGAGCCACCCGGCATGCCGTCGATGCGGTCGGCGAGTCGGCGGGTGACGTCGTTGCCGGCCGGGATCCACGTCGGGTTGGGCTCGCCGTGCCCTTGCTTCGTCACGAGCCGCTCGCCGAAGCGGCCCTTCTTCCGGCGTACGGTCAGCGAGTTGTCCAGCGACTGCATCACCAGCACGATGATCGTGCGCTCGGACCACCCCCGCAGCCAGAAGAGCCGCATTGTCAGCAACGGGTGCCGGCCGGCCTTGCCCAGCCACTTCAGCCACCGGGGCACCCGGCCACCACCGTCGGTCATCCAGGTGGAGAGCAGCCCCATCGCGTTGGACCCCTTGCCGTAGCGCACCGGCTCCACGTGCGTCTTCGGCTCGGGGTGGAACGACGAGGTGATGGCAACACCGGTGGAGTAGTCGGCGCCTTTGCGCAGCGACATCGCGCCGAGGATCGCCTCGGAGTTGGTGCGGGTGAGCTGGCCGAGACGACGGGAGACCCGTGGCAGCACACCCTCGTCGCGCATCCGGTGCAGCAGTCGCTGGGTGCCGAGGGTGCCGGCCGCGAACACGACCTGGTCGGCGGTGTAGCTGCGCTTCTCACCGCGGCGGACGGTGTGCGTCGTGTCGACGACGTACCCCCTTCCGGGTCCGGGGCGCACGGTGGTGACGGTCGTCTCGGGGTGAATCACGGCACCGAGACCTTCGGCGAGATGCAGGTAGTTGACGTCGAGACGGTTCTTCGCCCCGTAGCGGCAGCCGATCATGCAGTTGCCACACTGGATGCAGCCGGTGCGATCCGGACCGGCGCCACCGAAAAAGGGGTCCGGCACGGTCTTGCCGGGCTCACCGAAGTACACACCGACCGGAGTCGCGTGGAATGTGTGGCCGACACCCATGTCCTGCGCGACGGCCTGCATCTCCACGTCCGACGGGGTCATGGTCGGGTTGTCGGTCACGCCGAGCATGCGGGTTGCCTGGTCGTAGTAGGGCGCCAGCTCGCTCTTCCAGTCGGTGATGTGCGCCCACTGCGGGTCGGCGAAGAAGTCGTCGAGCGGGGTGTAGAGCGTGTTGGCATAGACCAGCGAACCGCCGCCGACGCCAGCGCCCGAGAGCACGAGGACGTCGTTCAACGGCGTGATCCGCTGGATGCCCAGCCAGCCGAGACGCGGGGCCCACAGGAACCGCTTCAGGTCCCAGCTCGTCTTCGGCAACGTCTCGTCGGTGAACCGCCGGCCCGCCTCGACCACCGCCACGCGGTAGCCCTTCTCGGCTGCGCGCAACGCCGCGACCGAGCCGCCGAACCCGCTGCCGATGACGAGGACGTCGTAGTCCGTCGCGTCCTGCTGCGTCATGCTTCGAGGCTAGTGCCGTGCCCGGGCGGTCAGCTGCACCTGCTCAGGCGACCGCGAGACCCCGGCGCCGCCGGTCGGTCACTACACCGGCGCAGGCACCGAGCAGCACCGCGAAGACCAGCGCCGGGACCGCGTCACGCAGCAGCGTCGAGCCGGCCTGCAGCACCGGCGCCGCCGGCAGCAGCCCCGGGTTGCCGCCGTTGCCGCTGTCACCTCCCGGCGGCAGGATGCCCTGGAGGATCGAGCCGTGCTTCGGGACGACGAACGGGCAGACGCCTGCGGCCTCGTCCGCGTTGGGCAGGAAGTGCCCGCCCTCAGAACGTCGCATGGTGATCGACAGGCCGGTGATCTTGCTGCCCGGTCCGATCACCGGTCCGCGAGCCTTCGCGTCCGAGATCTTCGCCAGCACGTCGTGCGCGAGTGTGAACGTGAACTCGTTGTGCTTCTTGTCCACCACGAACTTCACGTTGTCGGAGACACCGGTGCGGGTCGGTGACTCGATGTCGGCGGAGTCGATGCCCTGGTCGTGCGACCCGAACAGGTCGTAGCCCTTACCGCCGATGCCGAACGCGTAGTCCATCGCCTCACCGGTCGCCCCCTGGGGCGGGTCCTGGCTCAGGTCCTTGACCCGGATGTGAAAGGTGATGGTCTTCGCCTTTGCCTTCCAGGTGATGTAGCTGCGTACGACGTCGACAGCCGGCTGGCTCGGTAGCGGCGTCCCGACCACGAACTCGTTGGCGTCGTCGGCCTTGTCCGTGAACGTCGCGTCAGGCGCACACGCGAGCTTGTCGTACTTCACCTTGAGCGGCTTCAGCTTGCGTCCGGTGGTCAGCGAGACACCGGTGAGCTGCGAGGTGTATGCCGAGATGAGCTGGCCCGGCGCCGCGGCGTTGTCGGCGATGGCGAGGTGAGCGCGACCCTCCCGGTCGATGGCGACCTGGAAGAAGTCGAGCAGCGACCGGTCCTTGCGCGGCGCCACCGGGTTGTCCACGCCGAGGTCACACAGAGTGCCGTTCTGGCAGATGTCGCCGATGTGGATGACCGGCGTGATGGCTTCGTTGTAGGTCAGCATCGACGGAGCCGCGGCGCCGTGACTGATCCGGTTCGCGTGGCCGAGCTGGGCGAAGGCGACGGTCCACTTTGTCTTGCTGTCACCGGGATCGCGATAGATCCGGTTGGACTTGGCCGCGCCACCTTCGCCGTGGTACCAGACCACGTCGAGCAGACCCTTTCCGCCGGCGGCGATCCACGGGAACACGTCGGCCTTGCCGGGGTCGGGCAGGTCGACACCGTTCTTCGCCATACGCCGGTTGTCCAGGTTGACCTGATGCGGCTTGGACCAGTGCGCACCGTGGTCGGTCGACACGGCGTACTCGATCTTGTAGGTGTCCGACCAGGCGGCGTAGAGGTTGCCGGCGGAGTCCGCGCTGACGACCGGGAACAGCATGTTGAGCTCGCGCTTGGTCGACGGGTTGACGCTGAAGACCTTGGAGTCTTTCCAGGTGACGCCGCCGTCGACGGACTTGCCGACGTAGATCGCGTTGAGGCCGTTGTAGTCCCCACCCGGAACCTGCGACTGCAAGGCCTGCTGGGTGTCCTCAGCGATGCCGAAGATGGCATACATCGCATGCACGGGTTCGCCGGACAGCGCGTTGGTCGCGCCTTTGATGGGCTCGGCGTGGCTGACGATGATGTTGCCGATCTGCTGGTTGGTGCCGCTGGCGGCGAGCAGCTGCGGCTCGATGATGCCGTTGGCGTTGCTCGCGCCGAGCGAGACGTAGTGCTGGCCCGCGTCGGGACTCTCGGAGACGACAATCTGCCCGGTGCTGACCAGGTGGTAGATGAGGAAGTTGGTCTTCGCGCCGTCGAAGGCCTGCCACTGCCGGTCCGTCAGCGTGTTCTCGGTGCCGAACAGGTTGGCGAGAGCGAACGACTTCCCGCAGTCAGTCGATGTCGCCACGGTGAAGTTGTCGAGCAGATCGATGTTGTGCAGACCGGAGTAGGCGATCGGCACGCAGCCGTTCGCCGGCGTGTTCTGGGTCAGGTCACCGACCGAGATCTCGGAGTCGCCACCACCGGTGCCGAGGTCCGGCTGCATGACCGGGCCCTGCCGGAACGTCACGGTGCCGTCGCGGTTGTGCTTCTTGATGATGCGCCAGAAGTTCGAGCCAAGCCCGGTCGGTGCGGACACGTAGGCCGCGGACTTCCCGTCGGCCGGGACCCGGATCGAAGGCTCAGCACCTCCACCGGCCAGGATCAGCGGGCGGCTGAACGTTGCCCGCGGTGTCTTCGAGTGGGCGACGGCGGGCAGCGCGACGGTTACCGCGGCTGTCATGGTCGCGACGACCATGCCGGTGACCACTGGGCGGCGTGCGGACATCTGGGCTCCAGACCTCGTTGTCACCTCCCTCTTCGACGCCCGCCCGCCTCGCTCCTGCCATTTGCCGCTCTGATCAGCGGGGTGGGTCCTCGCCGGTGAGCCCGTCGACCGACTCGCGGATGAGGTCGGCGTGGCCGACGTGGCGCGCGTACTCCTCGATCATGTCGATCAGGGTGCGCCGCAGGCTGGGCGTCCTGCCGTCGGGCCAGGTCTGCTGGATCAGTTGCTCCACACCGCCGGCGGCCAGCGCCTCGGTGACCGACGAGCGAGAGCGGGCCACCGCGTCCTGCCAGAGCGTCATGAGCTGCTCGGGGGTGTCCTCGGCGGCTGAGCGCCACTCCCAGTCCGGATCGGCGTCCCAGTCCACCGTGTTCCACGGTGGGCCCGGGTCGCGTCCGTGCAGCCGCGTGGAGAAGTAGTGGTCCTCGACGAGGGCCAGGTGCTTGAGCAACCCGCCCAACGTCATCGTCGACGCGCCGACCGTCGCCCTCGTGCCGGCCGCGTCAAGACCCCCGCACTTCCACGCGAGCGTCGCCCGTTGGCGCTCCAGGGACCCCAGCAGAGTCGCGGTCTCGTCGCCCGCGACCGGGGGCCCCACGGGGCCCTGTTCATCCGCGTCAGTCATGGCCGGTGAATCTAGCGATCGTCAGCCCGTGACGATGAGCCCGACCTTCTGGAACTCCTTGATGTCGGAGTAGCCGGCCTTGGCGATCGTGCGCTTCACCCCACCGAAGAGGTTGAGGCAGCCCTCCGGCGTCGTCGACGGGCCGTGCAGCAGCTGCTCCAACGAACCCAACGGCCACAGCTCGTCGGCCTCCGCGAAGCGCCCGCGGGGCAACGCCGGATGTGACGCCGCCGTGTGCCACCAGGCACCGCGCGCCGGTGCTTCGGCCGCCATCGCCAGCGGCTCGCCCAGCATCACGGCGTCGGCGCCACAGGCAAGGGCCTTGGCGATCGCACCACTCGTCTCCATCTCACCCGCGGCGATGACGTGGACGTAGCGTCCGCCGGTCTCGTCCAGGTAGTCGCGGCGCGCCGCCGCGGCGTCGACGATCGCCGTCGCCATCGGCACCTCGATGCCGAGGACCTCACCTGTCGTCGACCAATCATCGGCACCGACACCGACGA
>JAVEEE010000104.1 GCA_030840615.1 Frankiaceae bacterium
GCTGGTCCAAGCCGGTGAAGGTCAACCGCGCGCCGAAGACGACCACGTTCCCCTGGGTCAGCGCGGGGGACAAGGGCCGCATCGCCGTCAGCTACTACGGCACGCCCAACACAGGCTTCTCCCCGCAGACCGTCGGGAAGACGTCTCCCTGGCATGTCTACTCGTCGTTCTCCACCGATGGCGGCCGGACGTTCAGCGAGTACCGGACGACCGGGGTGATGCACCGCGGCAACATCTGCACGAGCGGTACTGGCTGCGACGCCGGCACTCGCAACCTGCTCGACTTCTTCGAGACCGATGTCGACCTGCGCGGCTGCCTGGTCACCACCTACGCCGACAACACCGTCGCTCCCACCTCGGGCGCGGTGGTCTCCTACGTCCGCCAGACCGACGGTCCCGGCCTGCGCGCCGGACACGCCTGCACCGTCCCGCGCTAGCCGCCGGTTGCCTCGTACGATCGAGGCATGCCGGGGCCCGCCAACGCTGCCGAACTGAACACCGACTACGAGGACCTTTTGCGTCTCGTGCTGGCCAAGGGCACCCCCAAGCCCGACCGCACCGGGACCGGCACGCGGAGTCTGTTCGGCCATCAGATGCGCTTCGACCTGCAGCAGGGTTTCCCGCTCGTGACGACCAAGCGGGTGCACTTTCGCTCGGTGGCCTACGAGCTGCTGTGGTTCCTGCGCGGCGACCGCAACGTGGGTTGGCTCCGCGAGCACGGGGTCACGATCTGGGACGAGTGGGCCGGTCCGGACGGTGACCTCGGCCCGGTCTACGGCGTGCAGTGGCGGGCCTGGCCGACCCCGGACGGCGGGCACATCGACCAGCTGTCGCAGCTGCTGGACACCCTGCGTAACGACCCGAGCTCGCGGCGGATGGTCGTGTCGGCGTGGAACGTCGGGGAGATCCCGCAGATGGCGCTCGCTCCGTGCCACGCGCTGTTCCAGTTCTACGTTGCCGACGGGCGGCTCTCCTGCCAGCTCTACCAGCGCAGCGCCGACCTCTTCCTCGGCGTCCCGTTCAACATCGCCAGCTACTCACTGCTGACACACATGCTGGCGCAGCAGGTCGGGCTCGGGGTTGGCGAGTTCGTCTGGACCGGCGGCGACTGCCACATCTACGACAACCACGTCGACCAGGTGCGTGAGCAACTCTCGCGCGAGGTCTACCCCTTCCCGACCCTCGAGCTGACGAAGGCGCGTTCGCTGTTCGACTACACCTTCGAGGACATCAGCGTTGTGGACTACCGGCACCACCCCGCGCTGAAGGCGCCGGTCGCCGTTTGACGATCTCACTGATCTGGGCGCAGTCGGCGAACGGCGTCATCGGCGCCGACGGCGCCTTGCCATGGCAGATCGCCGAGGACCTCGCCCGGTTTCGCCAACTCACGACCGGGGCGACCGTTGTCATGGGCCGCCGGACGTGGGAGTCGCTCCCGAGCCGGTTCCGTCCACTGCCCGGTCGGCGCAACATCGTCTTGTCGCGGGACCCGTCCTACATTGCCGACGGGGCTGAGGTGGTGTCGTCGCTTTCGGAAGCGCTCTCCGGCGGCGACGAGATCTGGGTCATCGGTGGCGCCGCTGTCTACGAGGCGGCTCTGGCGGAGGCGGACCGGCTGTTCATCACGGACGTCGACGTCGTCGTCGATGGTGACGTCCGGGCGCCGATGGTCGGTGCGCAGTGGGTCGAGACGGATCGAGATCCCCGAGACGGCTGGCACATGTCGCAGACCGGCCTGAGCTACCGGTGGCGCGCTCTCGCCCGCACCGGCTGAGCATCCGGACCTCGGCGCGGGTCATTGGCTTGCTCACCGGGCTCAGATCTGAGATCACGCCGAAGCGCGGCACTTACAGCCGGCGCGACCGCGCCTCAGCCTGACGAACGATCTCGTCGACCACGCGCGCAGCCGGCTGCGTGGCGTCTACAGGAATGCCGTCTGGGGTGTCTTCCCGCGTCCGGTGCAGGCGAAGGATGAGTTCACGTTCAGCGGGTCTCGAACCGAACTCATCGGGAGATCGCTGGGCCAGCCGATCCAACAGCGTGTGTTCGTCGACCGTGAGAACGAAAACGGCGTCGAACAGGTGGATGAAAGCAGAGAAGTTCCTGGATCCACCGCAGAAGAAGGTTGTGGGCTCGTCGCCATCGTCGACGAGGGCCTTCACCAGATCGACCCGCCAGAGGTGGTGCTCGTGCGCATGCCCACCTATCGGCGCTCCGGTCTCCGGGTCGCCTTGGTAGGCCAGTTCGGTATCCCCGTTGATGGCTCGGTAGCCGCGCCTCTGCAGCTCCCTGCAGACCGTCGTCTTGCCAGTGCAGGAGACCCCTTCGATGAGGAAGTTGCTCCTACCCACCGGTGCACGGTAACGCCGGATCCTCGCGCGTTGCCTCGTCGCTAGCCAAACGGCGGCACCTTGCCGGGAGGACGAGGCAGGCTTAGCGTCCCCCATGAGGATCCTTCGAGGGGGCGGTCAGCATGGCTTTCGGAGTAGTTCACCACTTCGCCGGCGGCACCAAAGAGCAGTACGAGGCGTCGATCGCGGCCGTGCATCCGGGGATGGACAAGTTGCCCGGCGGTCAGATCTTCCACGCCGCGGGCCCTTCCGCCGGCGGCTGGACGATCATGGCCGTCCACGAGTCGAAGGAGAGCTGGGAGCGGTTCCGCGACCAGACGCTGCTTCCACGACTGCAGGCGGGCATAGACGGCGGCTTCGTCGGCCCACCTCAGGAAACAGAGATCGACATCGACACGCTCCTGCCGTAGCGCGAGCATCACGGCTCCTATCCGGCGCCGGTGAGTTTCGATCCGACGGACCGTCGTTCTTGTTGCGGGACCAACGATGATCGAAAGCACCCGAACAAGGAGCATGGATGACAAGCAACGTGCCCGCCGATGGCCGCATCATCGGCAGTCTGCGGTCGGTCGACGGCATGGGTGTCGTGCAGATAGCAGCCCGTTTTGACACCGACATTGACGACGTGTGGTCAGCACTCACGGATCCGACCCGCCTCGTCCGATGGCTCGGCGAACTCGAGGGCGACCTACGCGCGGGGGGCGAGTTCAGTGCCCGCTTCTTCGCCACCGGGTGGGAGGGGACCTGTCGCGTGGAGGCCTGCGAAGCTCCCCGTCGGCTGCTCGTCCTGACGAAGTCCTCTGACGAACCGGACTGCGTGATCGAGGCGACATTGAGCGTCGATGGCATGCAGACGATCCTGGTCGTCGAGGACTGCGGTCTGCCCTTGGAGCAGATCGCGGCCTACGGAGCCGGCGACCAGGTCCTCATCGAAGATCTCACCGCCCACCTCGCCGGGCATGAGCGCTGCGACGCGCGGGCTCGATGGCAAGCCCTGCATCCCAGCTACCAAGGCCTCGCCTCCAGCCTGACCTAGCAGGAACCGAACCGCCTGGTGGCGTCGGTTCCCGGCGTGTAGCGGCACATCTCCTGCACCCACATGCGCCTTCTTGTGTGAGGCTGGTTGGGTGCCTACCGACAACCGGCAGGAGTTGCCCTCGCCACTCAGCCGCGACGTTCCGCCGAGACCGTTTCCGCGCGAGGCCTACGTTTTCGGATGGCTGGCCATTTGCGTCGTTGGCGCAGTAGGCATCAAAGCTCTCGTCACCGGGGTCCTCGGGACCGGGATCATCCTGATCTGTCTCGTCCCGTTGATGATCTGGATGATGCACATTCGCCCGCGCGGCCACAGGGATAGAAATCCGCGAGGCTAACGGCACTTCTTCGACGTCTCCGCGGAACGCTTCTGGCCGAACTTTGGCCTCAGAATCGGACACACGAGCGTGAGGTGTCCGAGTCGGGGGCCAAAGTTCGAGGGCGGCGACGAGTGAGCTAGAGCGCCGGTTCTCGTGCGTCGCGATGCACGGAAGTCGACGCTTCGGAAACTGTCGGAGCGGACCCGTATTATCCGAACATGCGTTCGATTGGGGTGTTGCGGGAGGAGTTGTCCGCATGGGCGGGCGACTTCGACCCGGCGGCGCGCACGGTGGTGGACTGTCAGGCCATCGTCGCCGACGCCGCCGCGATCGAGCGCATCGCCGCCGCCGTGAAGGCGCAGGCTGCGGCCCGGGTCGCCGAGTCCGGGTCGTGGAAGGGGAATGGGGCGCGGTCGGCCGCGCATGAGCTGGCGCGCGAGACGGGATCGACGGTGGGTGCCGCGCGGGAGGCGTTGGAGACGGCGCAGGCGCTGAGGGAGCTGCCGGACCTGGCAGCGGCAGCCCGCCGAGGGGAGCTGTCACCGACGCAGACGTCGGCGGTGGCGGCCGTTGGCGGCGTCGCTCCCGAGCTGGTGCCCGACCTGGTGACGAGAGCGCGGGAGACGACCGTCGCCGAGCTTCGCGAGGAGTGCGCCCGCACCCTCGCGAGCCGCGAACCGGACCCGGATGCGAAACGGGCGAGGATCCGGGAGGAGCGGTCGCTGCGGCAGTGGACCGACCCCAGCGGCGCGCGGGTCCTGCAGCTACGGGACGCGCCTGACGTGATCGCCGGGGTGATGACCGACATCGCACCGGCCCGCGAGGCCCTCTTCGCGCAAGCCCGCAAGCGTGGCACGCAGATCCGCCCCGAAGCAATGGACGCGGACGCGCTGGTCGCGACCGTCCGCACCGGCCGCGACGGCGGCGCTCGGTCCGGCGACGACGGGCCGCCGCACAAGTGCGCGCCCCGCGCCAAGCTGCTCGTCCCGGTCGACTTCGACGCGCTGCTGCGCGGCTATCCGATCGACGGGGAAGTCGCCGAGATCGCCGGGTACGGTCCAGGAGCCGTCGAGGCCATCCGCGACATCCTGGCCAGCGGGGACGCGTTCCTTGCCGCCATCGTGACGAAGGGCCAGCAAGTCCTCGGCGTCTGCCACTACGGACGCAAAGCTCGCGCCCACCAGGAGACTGCCCTCGAGTGGATCAACCCGACGTGCGCCGCCGACGGCTGCACCCACATCGCACGCCTCGAAACCGACCACCGCGACCCGTGGGCACACAGCAAGCTCACCCTGCTGGACCTGCTCGACCGGCTCTGCGAACACCATCACGACCTCAAGACCCTCCATGACTGGGCACTCGTCGAGGGCACCGGCAAGCGCGCGTTCGTTCCCGCCAGCGACCCTCGACACCCTCACCACGCCCGAGGCGACCCACTCGCTTCGTAACGGCGGCCGCGCGCATGACACCGCGCGGCGGGACCTCACCGATGCCCGGGGAAAGACACTCCGGAGGTAGCGTTCCCTCATGCCCGCCGAGTCGACTTCGCGTACGCCGTTCGGGCGCGTGCTCACGGCGATGGTCACGCCGATGGCTGCGGACGGCGCGCTCGACGAGGCCGGCGTGCAATCGCTGGCCGGCTTCCTCGTCGACTCGGGAAACGACGGCCTTGTCGTGTCCGGTACGACGGGGGAGTCGCCGACCACCACCGACGACGAGAAGGACCGGCTGCTGCGCGCCGTGGTGGAGGCAGTGGGCGATCGGGCCAACGTGGTCGCCGGCGTAGGCACCAACGACACCGCCCACACCATCGAGCTCGCCCAGCAGGCCGAGAAGGCGGGCGCGACCGGGCTGCTGCTCGTCACTCCCTACTACTCCAAGCCACCGCAGGTGGGCTTGCTCGAGCACTTCCGCCGCGCGGCGGACGCAACCGGCCTGCCGGTCATGCTCTACGACATCCCGGGCCGCGCCGGCGTACCGATCGCCACCGACACACTCCTGCGCCTCGCCGAGCACGAGCGGATCGTCGCGGTGAAGGACGCCAAAGGCGACCTCTACGAGACAGCGCGAGTGCTCGCCGGCACCGACCTCGCGATCTACTCCGGCGAGGACGCCCTCAACCTTGCGCTGCTCGCCATCGGCGCCGTCGGCATGGTGAGCGTCGTCGGTCACGTCTGCGCCGACCGTTACGCCGCCATGGTGCGCGCGGTCGACGCCGGCGACCTTGCTGCTGCTCGCCAGATCAATGCGGCGTTGCTGCCGGCCGTCCGCGGCATCATGACGCGGACGCAAGGAGCCATCATGGTCAAAGCGGCACTGCAACTGCTGGGTGTGCTGGCGACCCGCACGACCCGCTTGCCGCTCGTTGACGCGACCGACGACCAAGTGGCCGTTCTCCGGCAGGACCTCGTCGATGCAGGGCTTCGCCTGTGAGCCATCCGCACCCGGACCTGGGTCCGCCACCGGAACTCTCCGACGGCGGGCTGCGCATCATCCCGCTGGGCGGCTTGGCCGAGATCGGCCGCAACATGACGGTGTTCGAGCACGCCGGGCGGCTCATCATCGTCGACTGCGGCGTGCTGTTCCCCGAGACCGACCAACCGGGCGTCGACCTCATCCTGCCGGACTTCACCTATCTGCGTGACCGCTGGGACGACCTCGACGCCGTCATCCTCACCCACGGTCACGAGGACCACATCGGCGCGATCCCCTACCTGCTGCGGGAGAAGCCCGACGTTCCGTTGGTGGGATCGCGGCTCACCCTTGCACTCGTCGAAGGCAAGTTGCAGGAGCACCGCATCAAGCCCTACACGCTCGAGGTGCGGGAGGGCCACGTCGAGCAGATCGGGCCGTTCTCGTGTGAGTTCTTCGCCGTCAACCACTCGATCCCCGACGCATTGGGGGTGGCGATCAAGACCGACGCCGGTGTGGTGCTGCACACGGGCGACTTCAAGATGGACCAGCTGCCGCTCGACGGCCGCATCACCGACCTGGGTGGTTGGGCGCGGCTGGGGCGCGACGGCATCGACCTGTTGATGAGCGACTCGACCAACGCTGAGGTCCCCGGCTTCGTCACGCCCGAGCGCGAGATCGGACCGGTCCTCGACGACGTGTTCCGGCAGGCGCAGCGTCGTGTGATCGTCGCCTGCTTCGCCTCGCACGTGCATCGGGTGCAGCAGGTGCTCGACGCGGCCCAGGCCCACCACCGGCGGGTGGCTTTCATCGGCCGGTCGATGGTGCGCAACATGGGCATCGCCCGCGACCTCGGCTACCTGACGATCCCGCCCGGTCTCGTTGTCGACCTGCGCGAGCTCGAGGAGCTCCCCCCGGAGCAGGTGTGTCTCGTCTCGACCGGCTCCCAGGGGGAGCCCATGTCAGCGCTGTCGCGGATGGCCAACCGCGACCATCGCCAGGTCCGCATCGAACCCGACGACACGATCGTTCTGGCGTCCTCACTCGTGCCGGGCAACGAGACCGCTGTGTGGCGGGTTGTCAACGGCCTCACCCGTTGGGGCGCGAACGTCGTCCACAAGGAGACTGCGCTCGTGCACGTCTCCGGGCATGCCCCCGCCGGGGAGCTGCTCTATGTGCTCAACATGACCAGACCCTCCAACGTCATGCCGATCCACGGTGAGTGGCGACACATGCGGGCGCATGCGGAGCTCGCCGTCGCATCCGGTGTGCCGCGGGCCAACGTCGTGCTGGCCGAGGACGGCGTCGTTGTCGACCTCGTCGACGGACGGGCGCGGATCGTGGGAGCAGTGCCGGCCGGTTACGTCTACGTCGACGGCCTCGCCGTAGGCGACGTCGGTGAGGAATCGCTCAAGGACCGGCGCATCCTCGGCGGTGAAGGATTCGTCACCGTCGTCGTCGTCGTCGACTCGGTCACCGGCAAGCTGACTGCCGGTCCCGAGATCCTGGCCCGAGGGTTCTCGGAGGACGCCACGGCGTTCGAAGGCGCCCGCCCGTTGATCGAGGATGTGCTCGCCGGTGCCGCCAAGGAAGGCGTCTCCGACGCCCACCAGCTGCAGCAACTCGTACGCCGTGCACTCGGCAAGTGGGTCAGCGACACCTACCGGCGACGCCCGATGATCATCCCGGTCGTCATCGAGGTCTGATCTGCCTAGGGTGGGTGCGCGCATCCGGGTCGGTCTTGTGACCGTCTGCGCAATCGTCGCCCTGTCAAGCTGCCTGCACGCGCCGCGGCCGGAGCCGGGGCCGCCGGTGAGCTCTGCACCGCACTGCTCGGGAGCGAGCCTCCAAGCTCCGCGCGTGTCCGGGCGCATTCCGGCGGGCTTCGACGCGACGGCGGTCGTCCGGTGCGATCTCGCGCGGCGCCACCGTGCGGACGGGAGTGACTGGGACTACGTCGTCGAGCGGCGCGGCAGCACGGGTGTGACCGATCTGGTCGCCGCGCTTCGACGACCCTCGGCTCGCCCCGGCGGCGACTGCGCAGCCATTGGCTACATCGATCCCTACGTGCTGCTGGTCGATGCCGACGAGCAGGCCATCGTGGCGGCGTTCCCGCGCGATCAATGTGGCGCACCGCAGCGCGCAGCGGTTGAGGCACTGGCTGCCATACCCATGCGCACCGTCACGTCGCTGTCCGTGAAGCAGGTCTCGAGCGCGCTGGCCGGACGGACCGGCTGCGCCGATCAGTGGAAGGACGTGCTCGCGCTCGAGGGGCGCAGGGCAAGCCGGTCCGATGTGCCGCCACCGGCACAGGCGAAGCTCCGCCTCTGCGTCTACCGCACGGCGCCGACCGTCGTGCCGCTGGGAGATCCGACGGCTGCCACCGAGGTGACAGTTGGTCGGCTGGTGCGTGGTCGACGTCTGAACCCCGTCGAGTCAGCCCGCATCCTGGCGACGTTGGACACATCGCATGTCGCTCAGCCGTGTCAGTTGCCGCACCAGGAGTTCGCGGTTCTCACCGCTGCGACGATCGGGCCGGTTTACGTCGAGGTCGACGGGTGCCAGCGCTTCGCTTCGCCCACCGGCGATCTCCGCAGCGTCGCACCCGCGCTGGCGGCGGTTCTCGTCAGCTGAGCAGGGTGCGGAGACCGTCGGCGAGGCGCGTGTAGTCGTCCGGAGTGTTGTAGAGCTGGCCGCACATCCGGACGTACGACGCACCGCCGTGATGGGTGATGTAAGCCGTCACCTTGTGCTCGGTCGTGAGCCGGTAACCGATCTCGACACCTTCGTCGAACTGCACCCGCCGGGGCAGCTCGACGATGCGCATGGCAGCCGTGAACTCGTCGCGAATCGCGACGCGGGTGCTGAGCGCCTCCGCGGTGTGACGCGCCCCGTCGGTGGCGAGCGCGCGTTGCTTTCGCCGTACGTCGTCCCAACCGAGACCGTCCCAGAAGTCCAGCGTCGCAGGCACCGTGAACAACGGAACCGGGTCGGCGGTGCCGGTCCAGTCG
>JAVEEE010000146.1 GCA_030840615.1 Frankiaceae bacterium
CGTGGACAGCGCGGCCAGGTCCGACCCGGCGCCGGGCACGGAGAACAGCTGGCACCACTTGAGCTCGCCGAGCAAGGTCGGCTCGACCCACTGCTTGCGCTGTTGGTCGGTGCCGTGCTCGAGCAACGTCGGCAGTGCCCACGCACCGACCTCCAGATGGGGTCGTTCGATGCCCGCGTCCTTCAACTCCTCACTGATCAGCACCTGCTCGAGCGGACCGGCAGCGCGGCCGGCCGGTGGCGGCAGGTGCGGCATCAGCCAGCCGCCGAGCGCGAGCTCGCGCCGACGCTGATCGGGCGGGAGCGCGACGAGACGTTCGACCGCCTCGCGGACCTGGGCGCGGACCGGCTCGGCTTCCGGCGGAAGGGCGAGGGAGTAACGGCGTCGTACGCCGGCCTTCGCGTGCCGAGCCAGCCGCAGTCGCCAGGTGGCGGCACCACCGAGCAGTGCGCGCACCGTCTGCGCCCGGCGGAGATGCAGGTGCGCGTCGTGCTCCCAGGTGAAGCCGATGCCACCAAGGATCTGGATGCAGCGCTTCGCGTTGTCGAACGCGGCCTGCGGCGCGACGGCAGCCGCCGTCTCCGCGGCCACCAACGCCTCCTCGGGCAGCACGTCCGCGTCGGCAGCGACCGCCGCGTCCCAGACCGCGGCCCGTGCCTGCTCCGCCGCGACCAGCATGTCAGCGCAGCCGTGCTTCACGGCCTGGAAGTGCCCGATGGGATAGCCGAACTGCTCGCGCACACGCGCATGGTCGGTGGCCGTGCGCAGGCACCAGTCCGCGATGCCAGCGGCCTCCGCGGCGAACAACAGGGCACCCACCGCATCGACCCGGCTGTCGTCGACCGCGATGCAGCGTTCGGCGGGCAGCCGCACGTCATCCACGAAGACCGCGGCCACCCGGCGAGTGAGGTCGAGGCTGTCGAGCGATTCGACCCGCACCTCGTCCGCCGACAGCAACCACCACTGCCGACCACCGTCGACCTGCACGGGCGCGAGCAACCAGGGCGCGCGCCCGGCGGACAGCACCGGCCGCAGCTCGCCGCGGGCCACGACGCCATCGCTCGCTGTCGTGCCCTGCAGCGCGCCCGCCCGCCACGCGACGGTGCCATCCTCGGCGCGGCCGAGCAGCACGCTCAGGAAGGCGCTCGGCAAGAACGCCCCCGGCAGCATCGCCCGGCCGGCCTGTTCCACCACCACGCACAGCTCCAGCAGCCCGAAACCCGCGGCCAACTCGGCGAGCGCCGGGCCGTCGGGTGTGGCCGGGTCGTCGGCGGCGTCGACCGCCGCGCGGACGACCTCGCGGGGACAGTGGGCGGCGAGCCAGCGGGCCGCGACGTCACGCAGCTCTTCATGCTCGGCGGCCAGCCCTATGGACATGTTGCGATCGACATCGGTGGGCCGCCCTTGCGCGTCTGCCTTATCAGAACAATGATTGAAAGTATGCCCGACATGTTGGCAAACGTCCCTCCGGTCATCTCCGTCGACGACCATGTCGTGGAGCCACCCGATCTGTTCTTGCGGTGGCTCCCGGCGCGGTTCCGCGAGGCGGCCCCGCACATCGAACGGATGCCGTGGGAGTTCTCCCCCGAGGGCCGGCACTGGCCGTTCCGCCCGGCAGCCGACGGCCCGATCACCGACTTCTGGGCCTACGAAGACCTGCGCGTCGTGATCTGCGGTGCGACAGCGTGCGCCGGCGTACCGATCGCGGAGCGGTCCCGGGATCCGGTCGCGTTCGCCGACATGCGGCCCGGCTACTACTCGGTGCCCGAGCGGCTGGCCGACATGGACATCAACAACGTCGAACGGTCGCTGTGCTTCCCGACGTTTCCGCGGTTCTGCGGGCAGACGTTCCTCGAGGCGCACGACAAGGAGCTCGCGTCAGCATGCGTCGTCGCCTACAACGACTGGATGGTCGACGAGTGGTGCGGTGAGAGCGGCGGCCGGCTCATCCCGCTGTGCCTGATCCAGCTCTGGGACCCGGCGATCGCCGCCGAGGAGATCCGTCGCAACGCAGCCCGCGGCGTACGCGCGGTCAGCTTCTCCGAGATGCCCTCCAACCTCGGGCTGCCGAGCATCCACGATGCAGACCGTTACTGGGATCCGGTGTTCGCCGCCTGCGACGAGACCGGCACGGTCATCTGCATGCACATCGGGTCGTCATCCGGCTTCAACACGACGTCGCGCGATGCGCCGGCGAGCGTGCAGATCGCGCTCACCAACATGAACAGCCAGATGGCCATGGCCGACTGGCTGCTCTCCGGAGTCCTCGCCCGGTTCCCGCAGCTGAAGATCGCGTTCTCCGAGAGCCAGATCGGCTGGATGCCGTTCATGTTCGAGCGGGTCGACAACATCTTCAACAAGGGCTCCGGCACCGCGATGCTCGATCCGGTCATCACCAAGCCGCCAAGTGAATACGTGCCCGGCCGGGTCTACGGCTGCTTCTTCGAGGACGACTTCGGCATCACGGTCCGCGACGCCATCGGCATCGACCAGATCACGTTCGAGACGGACTATCCGCATCAGGACACGACCTGGCCGGACACGATGGCCTACGCGCGTCGCGCGATGGCCGGTCTCACCGAGGAGGAGATCTACAAGATCGCCCGCGGCAACGCCATCACGATGCTCGATCTCCCGGAGACCATCCCCGGCAAGATGAACACGGCGCAGCAACCCGTAGGAGCAAGCGCATGACTGCTACCGACGCCAGGACCCAGAAGCTGTTCGGCGATCGGAAGATCGCACCCGCACTGCCGGCGCTGACGCCGGCCGCCGAGCTCGCGTTGCTGGCGCGGATGCTGCACCGCGAGGGCTACGACGACCACCTCGCCGGTCACATCACCTACAAGCAGCCGGATGGCACGTTCCTCGTCAACCCGTTCGGGCTCACCTGGGACGAGTTGCGCGCCAGCGACGTCATGCACATGGACGCCGACGGCACATTGCTCGACGGCCCGTGGACCATCACGCCGGCGATCACGTTGCACGTCGAGCTGCATCGCGCCCGGCACGACGTCGGTGTCGCCGTGCACAACCACCCGCGGTGGTCGACGATCTTTGCCGACCTTCAGCGGACACCGGAGGTCTACGACCAGACCAGCGCGACGTATTCCGGTGAGGTCGCACTCTTCGACGACTACTCCGGCTCGGTCGACCAAGTCGAGAACGCGCGCGCCGCCGTCGAGGCGATCGGGTCCGCCGATGTCGCGCTGCTCGCCAACCACGGCATCCTCGTGCTCGCGCAGAACCCGGCGATGGCGTTCCTGCGGGCGTCGTCGTTCGAGTGGCGCTGCCGGCAGGCGTGGCACGTCGAGGCGGTCGGCAAGGGAGTGCCGCTGCGGCCCGAGGTGCAGGAGTCGTTCGGCGCCTACTTCGTCGACAACCCGTTCCCAGGTCTGTTCGAGGCGATGGCGAGGCGCGAGATCCGCGTCGACCCGTCAGTCCTCGACTGAGCGGCTCAGCCAGGTTGGTCGGTCAAGCCCCAGCCGGCGAGAGCGTCCGACCGACCAGCTGCCGGCGGCAGCTCCGCCGGCGTCCGGGAGAAGCGGGGCGCGACGTTGGGCCGCAGGACGCCCTCGTGCTCGACCATCGCGGCGCGAGCCCGGACGTGCGGATGCTGCGGCGCTTCGGACATGCGCAGCACCGGCGTCACGCATGCCGGCCGATCGGCGAATCGCTCCGCCCACTCGTCCCGGGCCTTGGTGAGGAACACCTCCTGCAGCCTCTTGCGCAGCTCGCCCCATTGCGAGGCGTCACTGCGCAGCGGCGCGTCCTGCAGACCGAGCACCTCGACTACCTGCTGCCAGAACTGCTCCTCGATCGCCCCGACGGCGACGTACTCACCGTCGGCGCACTCGTAGGTGTCGTAGAACGGCGCTCCGCCGTCGAGCATGTTGGTGCCACGGTCGTCGGACCAGCCGCCATTGGCGCGCATGCTCCAGAACATCGTCATGAGCGACGCGACACCGTCGACCATGGCGACGTCGACGACCTGTCCCTGGCCGCTCGTCGTCCGCTCGAGCAGCGCGGCGAGGACGCCGGTCAGGCAGAACATCGCGCCGCCGCCGAAGTCGGCCACGAGGTTGAGTGGTGGCACCGGCTTGCGGCCGGGCTCGCCGATTGCAGCGATCGCGCCGAGGATGCCGGCGTAGTTGATGTCGTGACCGACCTTGTCGGCGAGCGGTCCGTCCTGACCCCAGCCGGTCATCCGCGCGTAGACGAGCCGCGGGTTCGCGGCCAGGCATGCGTCAGGTCCGATGCCGAGCCGCTCGGCGACGCCGGGCCGAAAGCCTTCGACGAGGACGTCGGCGCGCTCGGCGAGACGCAACACGGTGGCGACGTCGTCCGCCGACTTGAGGTCGAGGGTGATGGTCGGCCGGCCGGCCGCGAGCAGGTCAGGATTGCCGACGCGCGAGCCGCCGGGACGGTCGACGCGCAGCACATCGGCGCCGAGCTGGGCGAGCAGCATGCAGGTGTAAGGCGCCGGCCCGATGCCGGCAAGTTCCAGCACGCGCACGCCATCGAGCGGTCCGGGCATGCGTCGGACAGTACCCGCGCAGCGGGTGCGGCTCATGGGTGGTGGGTGCGGCGGCGGACGTTCAACCCAGCGCGGCGACGCGCTCGGCGGGCGTGAGGACAGGAGCGGGATGGAGCCGGGCGAGTTCCGTGGGGTGCGTGGTCGCTACCACCACGAGTCGACGCCGTGGTGGCCGACGACGGTGCGGCCGCCCGCCGACGCGCCCAACGTCGTGCTCGTCGTCCTCGACGACGTCGGCTTCGCGCAGCTCGGCTGCTTCGGCTCGGACATCGAGACGCCGGCCATCGACACGCTGGCAGCCAACGGGTTGCGTTACACCAACTTCCACACCACTGCCTTGTGCTCGCCGACCCGCGCTGCGTTGCTCACCGGCCGCAACCACCACGCCAACGGCATGGGCCGGGTGGCCGAGCTGGCGACTGGATTCCCTGGGTACGACGGGCGGATCCCGCGGGCCAACGCGATGCTGCCCGCGGTTCTCGTGCCCGCCGGTTACGCCGCCTGGGCGGTCGGAAAATGGCACCTGACCCCCGAGGACGAGACACACCTCGGCGCGTCCCGGTCGCGCTGGCCGCTGGGTCGCGGCTTCGAGCGCTTCTACGGGTTCTTCGAGGGCGAGACGCACCAGCTCGCGCCGTCACTCGTGCACGACAACCACCGGGTCAACCCACCGGCGTCATACGACAGCGGCTATCACCTCACCGAGGACCTCGTCGACCGGTCCATCGAGTTCATCCGTGACCTGCGCACCGTCGACGCGACGAAGCCGTTCTTCCTCTACCTCGCGACCGGCGCGTGCCATTCGCCGCATCAACCGCCGCCGCATCACCTCGCCCGCTATCGCGGTCGCTTCGACGAGGGCTGGGACCTCTGGCGCGAGCGCACGTTCGATCGGCAGATGGTCGCCGGGCTGCTGCCGCCGACCACCGAGCTGTCGCCGCGGCCCGAATGGGTGCCTGCTTGGGCCGACCTCGTGGACGACGACAAGCGGCTCTACGCGCGCTACATGGAGGCGTTCGCCGGGTTCCTGACCCACACCGACCAACAGCTCGGCCGGCTCGTCGACTGGCTCCGCGAGACCGGCGACCTCGAGACCACGTTGCTGATGGTGCTGTCCGACAACGGCGCCAGCAGCGAGGGCGGTCCGACCGGGTCGCTCAACGACGTGCGGATCTGGAACGGCGCGCGAACAACACGCGAGGAGCAGCTGCGCCGCATCGACGAGATCGGCGGCCCGTGGTGTCACAACAACTATCCGTGGGGTTGGACGGTCGCGGGCAACACGCCGTTCCGGCGGTGGAAGCGCGAGGTGCACGAGGGTGGCGTCGCCGATCCGCTGGTCGTGCACTGGCCGGCGGGCATCGTCGCGCGCGGCGAGCTGCGCCGACAGTATGTGCACGCTGTCGACATCGCACCGACGATCCTCGACGTCAGCGGAACGCCGATGCCGGACACCGTTGATGGCGTCGTCCAACGCCCCGTCGACGGCGCAAGCATCGTGGCGACGCTCACCGACGCCGGGGTCAAGGATCCGCGCACGACGCAGTACTACGAGATGTTCGGCTGCCGAGCCTTGTACGACGACGGCTGGAAGGCGGTCACCTATCACCCGATTCAGTCGGACTTGCCCGGACTCGATACTGCGCGTTGGGAGCTCTACGACGTGCGCGTCGACCCCAGCGAGTGCCACGACCTCGCCACGAAGGAACCGCAACGGCTCGCCGCGATGGTCGACACGTGGTGGCAGGAGGCGGAGCGCAACGAGGTGCTGCCGATCGACAACCGGCCGTTCTCCGCGTTCGTGTTCGAGCGGCCGGGCTCACTGCCGGCTCGTCACCGCTACATCTACTACCCCGGGCCGCTCGCCGTGCCGGAGCCGGCGGCTGTCAACGTGCGCAACCGCAGCCACCGCATCAACGCACAGGTCGTCACGGGTGACGAGCCGGTCGAAGGCGTCCTGCTCGCGCTCGGCTCCCGCCTCGGCGGCTGGACGCTGTTCATGCGGGACGCGCGGCTGCACTACGTGCACAACTTCGTCGGTCTTGAGGAAACCGCCATCTCCGCCGCCTGCCCACTGACGCCCGGACCACATACGCTCGGCTTCACGTTCACCAAGACCGGCGAGCACCAAGGCAGCGGCACGCTGATCCTCGACGACAGGGAGCTCGGCCGCGGCGAGCTTGCACACTTCACACCCGTACGGTTCTCGCTGCACGGTGCCGGGCTGAGCTGCGGTCGCGACGTCGGGTTGCCGGTGTCGGCGGCGTACGACGACGAGTTCCCGTTCACCGGCACGCTCGTGCGTGTCGTGGTCGAGGTCGACGGTCCGGAAGTCGTCGACGCCGAGGGAGAGGCCGCCGGTGCGATCGCTCAGCAGTAGGAGGGGAAGCGCGTGAAGTACGGCGTCACGTTCGCTCGGCTCCGGCCGGCGTTGTGGACCGAGACCGCGGAGCTGTGCGACGAGCTGGGCTTCGAGTCGGTATGGCTACCCGAGCACCTCGTGCTGCCGGTGGAGCAGTCGGGCAGTCCCTACGCGGGGTCCGACCATCCGCCGGTGCGCGCCGATGCGCCGGTGTTCGACGTCTTCACGATGCTGGCATTCTTCGCTGCCCGCACACATCGGATCAGGCTCGGCACCAACGTCTACAACATCGGGCTGCGCCATCCGTTCGTCACCGCGCGAGCGGTCTCGACGCTCGACGTGCTTTCCGGTGGCCGGGTCGAGCTCGGCATCGGGGCGAGCTGGCTGGCCGAGGAGTGGAACGCCACCGGCCTCGACTTCGCGACCCGCGGCGGGCGGGTCGACGAGGCCATCGACGTCTGCCGGCGGTTGTGGACCGACCCGCTGATCGAGCACGCCGGTGAGCATTTCGGGTTCGCACCGGTGGCGTTCGAACCCAAGCCGGTGCAGAAAGGTGGGCCGCCGATCTCGGTCGGCGGCGACTCGAAGCCGGCCTTGCGCCG
>JAVEEE010000185.1 GCA_030840615.1 Frankiaceae bacterium
CCCGGATGGTTCGTTGAGCCAAAGCGCAAAGGTCGTGTCGACGAACGTCTTCCGGCGTCGCGCCGACGGCTGGCGGCTCTGGGTCCACCACGGTTCTCCGGTGCTCGCCCCGGCGGGAGACCCGGAATGAGCGATCGGATCGAGCTGCACGGGCTGCGGATTCATGGACGCCACGGAGTCCTGCCCGAGGAGCGTCGGGACGGCCAGCTGTTCGGCGTCGACGTGTCGCTCGAGGTCGACACCCGTGCAGCCGCGGCGAGTGACGATCTCGCCGACACCGTCGACTATTCAGCGCTTGCTCACAAGCTCGCGGACGTCGTCGCGGGGGAGCCCGTCGCCCTGCTGGAGACGTTGGCGCAGCGGCTCGCCGATGTGTGTCTCGACGAGGCACGAGTGCTGGCGGTCGACGTCGCTGTGCACAAACCGAATGCACCCGTCGGGCTGCCGTTCGACGACGTCATCGTCAGGGTCCGACGGGTCCGCACGTGACGGCGATCCTCTCGCTCGGGTCCAATCTCGGTGACCGGTGCGCGAACCTCCGAGCCGGCGTCGACCTGCTCGCTCGGCGGTTCCCTGTCGTTGCCGTTTCGCCGGTCTACGAGACCGACCCGGTCGGGGTCACGGACCAGCCGGCGTTCCTCAACTGCGTTGCGGCGGTGCGGACCGACGAGGCCGAGGCTCTGCTGGTTGCGGCACACGACGCGGAGGAGCAGCGCGGCCGGCTGCACAGCCTTCGGTGGGGGCCGCGCCCACTCGACGTCGACATCGTCAGCGTCGATGCCCGGCAGTCGGCCGATGCGCGGCTGACACTGCCACACCCGCGGGCACACGAACGGGCGTTCGTCCTCGTCCCGTGGCTCGATGTCGACCCGGACGCGGTGCTGCCCGGACGCGGCCCGGTGTGGCAGCTGCTGCACCGGCTCGGTCGATCCGGCGTACGGCGGTGGCAGCCGTGAGACCGACGCGGGTGTGGCTGCTCGTGCTGCTGGTGGTCGGGGCCGGCGGGATCGCCTACCTGCTCACCGTGAACTACTACGCCGACGTGCAGTCGCCACCGACCTTCGCACCGCTGTGGCTGTTGCTGCTGGCGCTCGCCGAGGGCTACACCGCCGGCCTGACGCGAGCCCGGCTGTCCGGCAGTCCGGGCACCAAGCCCATCAACCCGATCATCGTCGCCCGCCTCGCCGCGCTGGCGAAGGCGACATCACCGGTCGGCGCTCTCGCCGCCGGTGGCTACACGGGATTTCTGGCGGACGTGGCCCGGAGGTCGAGCGCGCAGGCGCACACCGACACGAGGACCGCTGCGCTGGGACTGGCCTGCGGGCTTGCCCTTGCTGTTGCCGCCCTGATTCTCGAGCGGGTCTGCCGTGTGAAGAGTCCGCCGAGCGAGGACGCGGCAGAAAGCAACTAGGCTCCTCGCCATGACAGGTCCGGCCAGCGACGCCCCGCAGTCGGTGCCCACCGTCGAGGAGCTGGACCGGCTGTCCACGGACGAGCTACGCCACCTTGCGTTCGAGCGGGCCGAGCGAGACCGCGACGTCGGCTTCTTCTGGGATCTCGTCCGCCACCTTCCCCAGGCGGAGGAGCTCGCCGCCGAAGACGCCTCGTCAGGCGCCATCACCGCGGGTCTCGCCGAGACGATCGAGCTCGTCCGCGAGCTGCTGGGGCGCGGGCTCGGCGACGCCGAGCCGCTGGTGAGGGCGCGCTTCATCTCTTACATTCGCGGCGAGGACTAGCTCCTCATCGTGAGCGGAGCCGCGCCGAAGCTGACGTTGAACCGGTCACACCAGATCACGACGGCTCGGTAGCGGCTGAGGTCGGTGTCGGCGCGCAAGGCGTAGTTCTGGTCGCCGATGTTGCCCTTCAAGCCGCCGAGATCGAGATGCCGTCCTACGGATATCTCGGCGTCGGTGGCATCGGAGGGCGTCGTGGTCAGCCAGACCTTGACCACCGGTCCGTTGGACGTCCGCAGATCGTCGAAGCGCAGGAATCGGCGACCGTCGGACAGCTGCAGGATCTCGGCGGTGCCCTCGGTGTGGTGCTCTCCGCTGTGCAGCCGGCCGGTGGCGAGGACGACCGGGGTCGGTGGTGTCGCCGGCCGCGGTGACGCTGGCCGGTGGTGGAGCAGCGGGCCGTGTTGGGACAGCGCTGGACTGGTCGACTGCGCGACCGGCACCGGCTCGTTCACGGTGTCGTCGATGAACAGCTTCTGCGGCTGGAACCACACGAGGACGAACACAATGAGCCCGACGCCGATGGCAGCGACCGCAAGCAGCGGTAGGCGACGTCGACGGGCGAACTCTCGCGCGCGGCTCACCTACTTGTCGATGTCGCCGACGACGAAGAACATCGACCCGAGGATGGCCACCATGTCGGCGACCAGGGTCCCGGGGAGCAACTCCGACAGCACCTGCACGTTGTTGAACGACGCCGTTCGCAGCTTCAACCGCCACGGCGTCTTCTCGCCGCGTGACACGAGGAAGTAGCCGTTGATGCCGAGCGGATTCTCCGTCCAGGCGTAGGTCGCGCCCTCGGGCGCCTTCACGACCTTCGGGAGTCGCACGTTGATCGGCCCGGCGGGCAAGCCGGCGAGAACATCGACGCAGTGCTCGGCGATGTCGAGTGAGACGTAGACCTGGTCGAGCAGGCACTCGAACCGAGCAAGGCAGTCGCCCTCTGTCCGCGTGACGATCTGCAAGACGTCCGGAGGCACCTCGGCGTATGCGAGATAGGGCTCGTCCCGGCGGAGGTCGATGTCGAGGCCGGAAGCGCGCGCGATCGGCCCGCTCACGCCGTAGCTCTCCGCGAGTGTCGCGGTGAGCACGCCGACGTCGCGGGTGCGCGCGCGGAAGATCTCATTGCCGCGGACGAGCGTGTCGATGTCGGCACGGACACGGCGGCGGACGAGGGCGATGGCCTCGCCGGCGCGGTCGTACCAGCCCGCTGGGAAGTCCTCCTTGAGGCCGCCGACGCGGTTGAACATGTAGTGCATGCGACCGCCGGAGACTTCCTCCATGACAGCCTGCAGCACTTCACGTTCCCGGAACGCGTAGAAGATCGGGGTGATCGCTCCGAGCTCGATCGGGTAGCTACCCAGGAACATGAGGTGGTTGAGCACCCGGTTGAGCTCGGCTAGCAGCGTGCGCCCCCACACGGCCCGGACCGGCACCTCCATGCCGAGCATGCGCTCGACAGCGAGAACGACCCCGAGCTCGTTGCTGAACGCGGACAGCCAGTCGTGCCGGTTGGCGAGCACGATGATCTGCCGGTAGTCGCGCGCCTCGAACAGTTTCTCCGCACCACGGTGCATGTAGCCGACGATCGGGTCGGCCCGAACGATGCGTTCGCCGTCAAGCGTCAACGCAAGTCGCAGCACGCCGTGCGTTGCCGGGTGTTGCGGTCCGATGTTGAGAACCATGTCCGCGGTCGCCAGGTCGCCGGTGGCGACCATGAGCTCGCGTGTCCCGGTCATGGCAGCGATCCTTGCACGCCCCTTCGCCCCGCTTCCCGGCACCGACTGGGCAGACTCAGCGCATGAGTCGCCGACGTGACCTGGACTGGGACGGATGCTTCAACGTCCGCGATCTCGGCGGACTTCGGACGGTCGACCGAGGGACGACCAGGTTTCGGGCAGTCGTCCGAGCGGACGACCTCACCCGCCTCACCCGCGCCGGCTGGTCGAGCCTGGCGGCCTACGGCGTCCGCACCATCGTCGATCTGCGAAACGAGAGGGAAAGGCAACCGGACGAAGCAGTCCGGCCTGGTGAACTGACCACGCTGCACGTGCCTTTGGACGACGAAGCCGATCGGGATTTCTGGCAGCACGTCAGGAGCAACGAGCTGGACGGCAGCCCGCTCTACTACCCGTTGTTCCTGGAACGGAAGGCGCGACAGTGCGCGGCAGCGATCAATGCCGTTGCCAGGGCACCGGAAGGCGGGGTGGTCGTTCACTGTGGCGCCGGCCGCGATCGCACCGGACTCGTAAGTGTCTTGCTGCTCTCCCTTGCCGGTGTGGTCGTCGAGGACATCGTCGCCGACTACGAACGAAGCACCGCTCGACTGGCTGGACTGTGGCCGCTGCTGGGGATTGCCGACCAGGGTGAGCAGATCCGCCGGATCTTGGATCGTCGCAGAACGTCCGCCCGGCAGCTGCTGTCGGAGCTGGTGTCGGGGTTCGACGCGGCGTCCGATCTGGAAGTCGCCGGCGTCGCCGCGAGTGATCTCGAACAGCTGCGCCGCCGGCTCGTGTCCTGATCAGGCTCACAGTGGGAGCGCTGTCTGCTTCGCGTGCAGCAGCCAGGCGAAGCCGCCAAGACCGGACTCGTCGAGCAGCTCAGCTGCGTCGCCGACGCGGGACAGCGACTCCAGGTAGGCAGACGCTTCACCGGAGTAGGCCGGGCGCGCCGCCGACAGGCCGAGTTGCCGCAATGCTTCGCGCTGCGTTGTCAGAGTGGAGTCGCCTGCGGAAACCGCCGCGGCGCATGACTCCATCAGAACGTGTGCCGTGATGTCGCAGGAACCGTCGGGGACGGGTAGCACCTGCCGGCCGCCGCGGTAGCCGGTCAGGGTGCCGGCGACGTCACGCGCCGGCACAGCCGCATAGTCGACCGCGAGTGCGACCCCTCGCTGGACGTGACCGACGGCAGCCGACCACGCCTCGTCCCGAGTGCGCCCGACCTCGGCCCGGTCGTGGGCCTCGGCCAGGGGCCACCAGCGCTCCAGCCAGTCGGCCTCGGCGCGAGGTGCAGCGCCGGCGAGGCGCTCCGCACCGTTCGCGGCGACCTCGATCAGCCGCAGCCCGTCTTCCGTGCGTTCCACCACATCGACCGGTACGACGTCGAGCCACTCGACCGCGAGCAGCAGACCGGCGAACGCCTCAGGCAGCGCGGCCCGCCACTCGACCTGCACCGGCAGGCCGGCTGGTCGAGGAGCGACGTCGACGCCGACCAGCCGCCAGCCTCGCGGCGAGAGCTCCGCGAGGTGCGCGAGCAGCTCCCCGCCGCCCGCACCCAGGTCGACCACCGTGAAGTCGGCGGGCTGCTCGAGATCGTGATCGACCCTCGTCGCCAGCGCCAGCAGGGCGTCGGCCCACTGCGGCGACGCGTGAGCCGCCGTCCGGAAATGCCGTCCGGGCACACCGGATGCCCGATAGAAGCCGGCGTCGCCGTACAGGGCGTCGCGCATCGCCTCGCGCCAGGGCCGCCAACTGTCCATCGGACGTCACGCTACGGCGACCCGCGGGTACCCTTGACGGGTCCGGTACCCCCGAGGACTGGAACATCCCTGATGAGCTCCCTTGCGCCCGGCGACCGGCCTGCGCGGCTGTCCGTCGGCACGATCGGTGCCGGACGCGTCGGCGCCGTCCTCGCCGCGGCGCTCGGCCGGGCCGGGCATCGCGTGGTTGCGGTCTCCGCCGTCAGCCGGGCGAGCCTGCGCCGGGCCGACACCCTCGTGCCGCAGGCCAGCGTTCTCGCGCCACCCGAGGTCGCAGCGCGCGCCGACCTGCTCCTGCTGGCCGTGCCCGACGATGTGTTGCCGGAGCTCACGGCTGGGCTGGCCGCGACCGAGGCCGTGCGGCCCGGCACGCTGGTCGCGCACACCTGCGGCGCGCACGGGTTCCGCGTGCTCGACCCCCTGGCGGCGCGCGGCGCGTTGCCGATGGCGTTGCACCCGGTCATGACCTTCACCGGGACCGACGTCGACATCGAGCGGCTCGCCGGTGCGTGCTTCGGGGTCACGTCCCCGCCCGAGCTGCGGCCGGCTGCCGAAGCCCTGGTCATCGAGATGGGTGCCGAGCCGGTGTGGATCGAGGAGCACCTGCGGCCGCTCTACCACGCGGCTCTCGCCACCGGCGCGAACCATCTCGTCACCCTCGTCAACCAGGCCGCCGAGCTCCTCACCCAGGTCGGTGTCGACAACCCGCCGCGAATGCTGGCGCCATTGCTCGGGGCCGCGCTGGACAACGCGCTGCGTCACGGTGACGGTGCGCTCACCGGGCCGGTCGCCCGCGGCGATGCCGGCACGGTCCGCGACCACCTCGCGGTGCTCGACGCGCCCGCCGTACGCGCGGCGTACGTCGCGATGTCGCGGCTGGCCGCCGTGCGGGCTTTGGCGGCGGGCAGCCTCAGCCCGGAGCGCGCCGAGGCCCTTCTCGACGTGCTGGCCGCTGACGAGGGCTCACCATGACGGCACCGCGGGTGGCCCGGACGCGCGACGAGTTGGCTTCGTTACGTGCCACGCTCGCCGGCCGGGTGGCGGTTGTCATGACGATGGGAGCTCTGCACGAGGGCCACGCCGTTCTGATCCGCGAGGCCCGCACAGTGGCCGACGCCGTCATCGTCACGATCTTTCTCAACCCGCTGCAGTTCGCGCCCGGCGAGGACCTCGACCACTATCCGAAGACGTTCGACGCAGATCTCGTCATCTGCGCCCGGGAAGGTGCCGACGCCGTGTTCGCGCCCGGCCCCGCGGTCGTCTATCCCCACGGAGACCCCGATGTCCGGGTTGCGGCCGGTCTGCTCGGCGACCGACTCGAGGGGGCGCATCGGCCGGGTCATTTCGACGGCGTGCTGACTGTCGTGGCCAAGCTGCTCCTGCTCACGCACCCTGACCTGGCGTTCTTCGGTGAGAAGGACGGGCAGCAGCTCGAGCTGATCCGGCGCATGGTGCGCGACCTGGACTTCCCCGTCCGCGTCGTCGGCGTCCCTACGGTGCGTGACGACGACGGCCTCGCCCTGTCGAGTCGAAACACCTACCTGACACCCAGTGACCGATCGGCCGCTCTGTCGTTGAACCAGGCGTTGACGGCGGGTGCGCGTGCCGCGGGCGAGGGGGCCGCGGCAGCGCTCGCCGCCGCGCTTGCAGTGCTCGACGCGCAGCCCCAGCTCGCCGTCGACTACCTGGCGCTCGTCGACGACGAGAGCTGGGAGGACGCCGACGAGACAACCGCGCGAGCCCGGCTGCTGGTGGCCGCCCGCGTGGGGACTACCCGGCTGATCGACAATGTTCCATTGGTGTTCGCCACCCCCGGCGAACGTCGCGTGACCTCGGCACCCGAGCGGGCTGAAGGCTGAAGGGATCGATACGCCATGTTCCGCACGATGTTGAAGAGCAAGATCCACCGTGCAACGGTCACACAGGCCGACCTGCACTACGTCGGCTCGGTGACGATCGACGTGGATCTCATGGAAGCCGCGGACCTGCTGCCCGGTGAGCAGGTCGCGGTCGTGGACGTCACCAACGGCGCCCGGCTCGAGACCTACGTCATTGCCGGACCCCGCGGCAGCGGCGTCATCGGCATCAACGGCGCGGCGGCCCGACTGGTGCACGAAGGCGACCTTGTGATCCTGATCAGCTACTGCACGCTGACCGACGCCGAGGCTCGCGAACATTTGCCGACCGTGGTGTTCGTCGACGCCGACAACCGCATCGTGGGCACCGGGGTCGACCCGGCAGACGTGCTGCCTGACATGAACCTTAGGCGCGGCGACGTGCTCGCCGACGCTGTCGGCCGGGACAACCCGGCGGTCTAGTGATCCCGCGGCGCCTCACCGCTGCACCACCCGGGTGGACGGCCACGGCCGAGGTGGTAGTCGTCGGCAGCGGTATCGCCGGACTGACAGCGGCACTGCAGTGCCGTGCTGCCTTGCGTGTGCGCGGGGACAATGATGCGCGCGTCCTGCTCGTGACGAAGGCGTTGCTCGATGCCGGCTCCACTCGCTGGGCTCAGGGCGGCATTGCCGCCGCGCTTTCGGACGATGACTCGCCAGCGGCGCATTTCACCGACACGGTGACAGCCGGGGCCGGGCTCTGCGACCCGGCGGCGGTGCGCGTCCTGGTGGATGAAGGACCCGCGCGGGTCCGTGATCTCGCGGCGCTCGGGGCGGCCTTCGACCGCGATCCTGCGGGAGTTCTCGAGCTCACCCGCGAGGGTGGTCACCTGCACAGGCGCATCGTTCACGCCGGTGGCGACGCCACCGGCCTCGAAGTCGAACGTGCGTTGCTCGCTGCCGTCGCCGCGGTCGACATCGAGGTGATCGAGCACGCACTCGTGCTCGACCTGCTCACCGACGCCGGTGGTGCGGCCTGCGGCGTGACGTTGCACGTCCTCGGCGAGGGCACCCGCGACGGGGTCGGCGCGGTCCGCGCCCGCGCCGTGGTGCTCGCGACCGGTGGGATGGGGCAGATCTACGCGTCAACCACCAACCCCGACGTATCCACCGGCGACGGGGTGGCGCTGGCGCTGCGCGCCGGAGCCGTCCTCGCCGATCTCGAGTTCGTGCAGTTCCACCCGACGGCCCTGTTCAGCGCTGCGGCCGGTACGACGGGACGCCAGCCGCTCGTCACCGAGGCGTTGCGCGGCGAGGGAGCCATCCTGGTCGACGCGCACGGCGCGCACGTGATGGCCGATGTCCACCCGCTGGCCGACCTCGCGCCCCGCGATGTCGTCGCGAAGCAGATGTCGCGCGTCATGGCCGCACAAGGCGTCGACCATCTCTATCTCGACGCGCGCGCTCTCGGCACGCAGTTGCTGCACCGCCGATTCCCCACACTCGTCGCCAACTGCGCGGAGCTGGGCATCGACCCCGCTGTCGATCCTGTCCCGGTGGCGCCGGCCGCGCACTACGCGAGCGGCGGCGTGCGCACCGACCTGCACGGGCGCACCGCCGTCGCCGGACTCTTCGCCTGCGGGGAGGTCGCGTGCACCGGTGTCCACGGCGCCAACCGACTCGCGTCCAACTCGCTGCTGGAAGGCCTGGTCTTCGCGACCCGCCTCGCCGCGGTGATCGGTGCGAGCTTGCCGGAGCCCGGTCCACCGACCGACCTGCCGACGGCACCGGGACTCGTCGACGGTTCGGCTCGCGGTGAGCTGCAACGCGCGATGACCGACGGCGCCGGCGTCCTGCGCAGCGCGGACAGCCTGGCAGCCGCCGCCAAGACCCTCGACGGACTCGCCGAGCGTGGCGCCGGTGCGGCCGGCCCGGACAGCTGGGAGACCACCAACCTGCTGACGATCGCCACGGCCTTGGTGGCCGCAGCCACCCAACGGGAAGAGACCCGCGGGTGCCACTGGCGCGAGGACTTCGCCGACCGCGACGACGACAAGTGGCGGGTGCGCTGGCTGTCCCGGCTGGAAGGCGACGGTCGACTGACCGGCTCGACCGAGCCTGCCGACTCGACGGGAGAGGCGCCG
>JAVEEE010000190.1 GCA_030840615.1 Frankiaceae bacterium
CGTGCTGGGCGCGATCTGGTTCGGGTGCCTCGTACTGTTCCTGCTCCGTGGCCGGCAACCGCTCGTGTTCATCGGCGCTTTCGCCGTCGTCACCTACCTGGAGCTGCTCGGCACCGGCCTCGGCACCTGGACGTGGCAGGTGCGCGACCCGGTCCTCGGCGTCGTCGCGATGGGCAACCCACCGTCAGGTGCTGCGGGCGGCTACGGGTTCTTCGACGCCGCTGCCCTGTGGTTGGCGCCACGCTTGCTGACCTGGCGCGCCTCAGCCCGGCGAGAGCGCACCGATGACGTCGTCGTGCAGCAACCCGTTCGTGCACACCACGCTGCCGCCGTCGGGACCGCGGACGCCGGTTAGGTCGGTGAACCGGCCGCCGGCTTCCTCGACGATCGGCTGCAGGGCGGCCAGGTCCCACAACGACACCTCCGGCTCGCAGGACACGTCCACCGCGCCCTCGGCGACGAGCAGATGCGACCAGAAGTCACCGAACGCCCGCGTCCGCCAGACCCGCTGCGCGAGCTCGAGCAGAGCGTCGAGACGTTGCTGCGCGGCCCAGCCGGTCAGGGAGGAGTAGGACAGGAACGCGTCGTCGAGGCTGTCGATCCGCGAGACCGCACACCGCACCGCGGCGCCGCCGCCGTACGACGTCCACGACCCGCCACCGCGCGTCGCCCACCACCGCCGTCCCAGCGCCGGCGCCGAGACGACACCGACCCCGACCTCCGCACCGGCCCGTAGCGCGAGAAGCGTCGCCCACACCGGGACGCCGCGGACGAAGTTCTTGGTGCCGTCGATCGGGTCGACGATCCAGGACCGGTCCGGCTGGTGCACCCCGGCACCGGCTTGGGTCGCGCCGAACTCCTCGCCCACCACCGCGTCCGTCGGCCGGTCGTGTCCCAGCCGGTCACGAATCGCCGTCTCGACCGCGCGGTCCGCGTCGCTCACCGGGGTCAGATCGGGCTTGGTGTCCACCCGGAGATCGGCCGCCCGGAAGCGGCGCAGCGTGATCTCGTCCGCCAGGTCGGCCAGCGCGAACGCCAGCGTGAGGTCGTCGTCCCAGCCGGCCCCGCCCCCATCCATGAGCCAGACCCTAGAGGGCAGGCACCCCGATGGGCTCTTGACACGAAGGGCCACCGTGTAAACACTGCGAACTGATGACCGAACCGCGTTCCACTCGCGACTCCTTGCTCGATGCGGCGTACGACGCTGCAGTAGCGGGGGACTGGTCCCGCACGCGGATGCTCGACGTGGCCCGTACGGCGGGTGTCAGCCGGCAGACGCTCTACAACGAGTTCGGGTCCAAGGACGCGCTGGCGCAGGCCATGGCGATGCGCGAGGTCGAGCGGTTCATCGAGGGCACGGAGCGGGCCCTCGACGAGGCCCATCCCGACGACCCGATCCAGGCGGTCGCGGCCGCCGCGCTGTCGACGCTGCAGCGAGCCGCTGACAACCCGCTGCTCAAAGCCGCGCTCGTTGACGACACCAGCGGACTGCTCGCCTTCATCACCACCCGCGGTGAGCCCGTGGTGCAAGCCGCCCGCGCCAGCTTCGAGAACTACTACGCGACCCACTGGCCGACGCTGTCGCCCGACGCCATCACGCTCGCTGCCGAGACCATCACCCGACTGACGTTGTCCCACGTCGTGCTGCCGGCGAGCATGCCGGCAGAGACGATCGCCGCACAGTTCGCCGACCTGGCCCGCAAGCTCCTCCGAGAGGACACCGACTCATGAGCAGCTCCTCCAAGTACGCCGTCCCGGTCGACGTCAACGAGCGGTGGACCGTTCCGGTCAACAGCCCGTCGCAGTTCACCTGGGAGTACGACGACGGCCGCGACCGGCTGCTCAGCCTCTACCAGAAGGGCAAGGACAAGCAGTGGGACACGACCAAGCGCATCGACTGGTCGCTGCCCGTCGAGCCGCACAACCCGATCGGGCTGCCGGACGAGTTCAACCCGTTCCGCGGCGCCGACTTCTACGAGAGGTTCACGCAGAAGGAGAAGGACAACTTCGCCCAGCACCAAGCAGCCTGGACGTGGAGCCAGTTCCTGCACGGTGAGCAGGGCGCGATGGTCGTCTCCGCGCGCATCGTCGAGACCGTTCCCGACCTCGACTCGAAGTTCTATGCCGCGACTCAGACCATGGACGAGGCCCGGCACGTCGAGACTTTCGCGGCGTTCCTGCAGGACAAGGTCGGGTTGATGATGCCCGTCAACGACGACCTCGCGAAGCTCCTCAGAGAGGCGCTCGTGGCCAAGGAGTGGGACTACGCCTACCTCGGCATGCAGGTGCTCATCGAGGGTCTGGCGCTCGCTGCGTTCGGCGTCTTCCGCGACATGGCGACCAACCCGCTGGCCAAGCAGCTGCTCGCCTACGTCATGCAGGACGAGGCGCGGCATGTCGCGTTCGGGCGGATGGCGTTGCGCGACTACTACGCAGACCTGACGGAGAAGGAGCGCGACGAGCGCGAGGAGTTCGTCGTCGAGGGTTGCTGGCTGATGCGTAACCGCTTCCTCGGCCGTGAGGTCTACGAGACGCTCGAGCTCGACGTCGAGCAGTGCCTCGAGATCTCCGAGAACAGCGAGATCACGAAGGCGTTCCGGTCGCATCTGTTCAGCCGCATCGTGCCGTGCGTCAAGGACATCGGCCTGTGGGGCGAGAAGGTGCAGAAGTGCTACGCCGAGATGGGCGTGCTCGACATGGCCGG
>JAVEEE010000259.1 GCA_030840615.1 Frankiaceae bacterium
TCGCCGAGTCCGACCTCAACGACCCGCGGCTCGTCCGCGCCCGGGAGGCCGGCGGCTATGGGCTCGACGCGCAGTGGGCCGACGACGTCCACCACGCCTTGCACACCCTGCTCACCGGCGAGCGGCAGGGCTACTACGTCGACTTCGGACCGCTGTCGACGCTCGCCGACGCGCTGCTGCGGGTGTTCGTGCACGCCGGCACGCGTTCGACCTTCCGGGGCCGTCACCACGGCCGGCCGTTCGATCCGTCGGTGACTCCGGCCTGGCGTTTCGTGACCTACCTGCAGAACCACGACCAGGTCGGCAACCGTGCTCGCGGTGACCGGCCGACGGCGACCCTCTCCCCCGGACTGCTGCGCGTCGCCGCTGCACTGCTGCTGTGCGCACCCTTCACTCCGATGCTCTTCATGGGCGAGGAGTGGGGCGCCATGACCCCCTGGCTGTTCTTCACGTCGTTCCCGGATCCGGAGCTCGCCGACGCCGTCCGGACCGGCCGGCGCGCGGAGTTCGTCGCCCACGGCTGGTCTCCCGAGGACTTCGTCGATCCGCAGGACCCGGCGACGTTCGAAGCGTCCCGACTCGACTGGGCCGAGCTGGAGAAGGACCAGCACCAGGAGCTCTTCGGTTGGTACCGGCAGCTCATCGATCTGCGCCGCGCTCACATGGAGCTCACCGACGGCCGACTCGACCGGGTGAAGTGCGACTACGACGACGACAGCCGCTGGTTCGTGCTCTACCGCGGCCGGCTCGCCATCGCCTGCAACCTCGCCGATCACCGTCAGTCGGTGCCTATGAACGCCGCCCCGACCGGGGTCCTGCTGTCCTCGTCGCACGGGTTCGTCTTCCGGCCGGACGAGATCGAGCTGGAGCCGGAATCCGTCGCCGTCGTGACGCTGGCCCTCTGAGGGGCGACGTGAGTGGGCGACGTGCGCAGGACGTGCGGGGCCGCCGCCGGCGATACGCCCTGAAATCGCCCACGACCGCTACCTGGGTTGAGGCGGCCGTGACCTTTCCGTTATCTTGGACGGGTCCGGGCAGTTGCCCGGGCCGTTGCGGCGGAGCGCCGAGTCCTGTCACCGCTCGCATCGAAGTCCTAACCACGACAGGAGCGGGGGACCCAAGTCTCCTGGGGTGAAGCCAACTCACCTGTTGGCCGGGCCAACCCTTCGGCCCGAACCCGTCAGCTCACCTCGTAGGCGCTGCGAAGGGAAGCACACCCATGCGCTCAGCGCGCTATCAGGGGCGCCACCGTGCCCCGGCACAGCCCGGCCAGACCGCTCGGATCGTTGCTCGCTCCACCGCGGGGGCAACGGCGTTCGCCCTCCCTTTCGTCGGCCTGACGACGGCCCACGCGGCCACCGACGAGCAGTGGGACAACGTCGCGGAATGCGAGTCCGGCGGCAACTGGCACATCAACACCGGCAATGGCTACTACGGCGGACTGCAGTTCACCCAGTCGACCTGGGTCAACTACGGCGGTCAGGCGTTCGCGCCGCGGGCCGACCTGGCCACCCGTAGCCAGCAGATGACCATCGCCGACCGAGTCCAGCACGGACAGGGCTGGGGTGCCTGGCCGGTCTGCTCGCAGTACCGCGGATCGGCCCACGTAGAGCAGTGGACGGCACGTCCAGTCCATCGCGCGGCTCCGGCAGTGCGCGGGTCGTCGCGCAGCCGAACCGTCCAGACGCGGGCCCTCTACGTCGTCAAGCCTGGTGACTCGCTGTCCGCCATCGCCGAGAAGCACGCAGTGGTCGGCGGCTGGCGCAAGCTCTACCGCGTCAACCGGACGCTGATCGGGCGCGACCCGAGCCTCATCCACGTCGGCATGCACCTGCACATCCCCGCGTAGTAGCCCGCGCGGGAGACTGAGCGGTATGCGCCGTCTGCTCCCGGATCCCGCCGGTGATGTCGACCTGCGCTCGGCTTACGCCGTGCCGCCGGGTCGGCAGGTGCGCGTCAACTTCGCGTCGAGCGTCGACGGCGCCGTGTCCGTCGACGGCCGTTCGTCCGGCTTGTCGAGCGACGCCGACCGCGCGTTGTTCCACCTGCTGCGGACGATGTCGGATGTCGTCCTCGTCGGTGCGGGGACGGTTCGGGCGGAGAACTACGTCGGTGCTCGCGACGGCGGCAACGGACCACCGCCGATCGCCGTCGTGTCACGCTCGCTCGACCTCGACCCGGCCGCACGGTTGTTCACCGAGACGCGGGTGAAACCGATCGTGCTGACCTGCGGGTCGGCTCCGGCCAACCGGCGGCGGCAGCTGGAGTCGGTGGCCGATGTCGTCGTCGCGGGAGAGGTCGACGTGGATCTGCGGCTGGGGCTCGGCGCCTTGGCCGAGCGGGGCCTTGCGCGGGTCATCTGCGAGGGCGGCCCGCATCTGTTCGGCTCGCTCGCCGCTGCGGGCCTGGTCAACGAGCTCTGCCTCACTGTGGCGCCGTTGCTCGCCGGCGGCACCGCCGGTCGCATCGTCGCCGGCCTGGTATCCGAGGTTCGGGACCCGATGCGCCTCGTGCACGTGCTCGAGGACGACGGCCACCTGTTCCTCCGCTACGCCGTGCGTTGACAGACTGCGACCATGCGCCTTCCCGTCATGCCCCCCGTCAAGCCGATGCTTGCCAAGTCGGTGAAAGAGTTTCCGCTGCCGGAGGCCGTGCCCGGCGGCGTGCTCTACGAGCCGAAGTGGGACGGCTTCCGCTGCATCGTGTTCCGCGACGGCGAAGAGGTCGAGCTCGGCTCCCGCAACGAGCGGCCGCTCACGCGTTACTTCCCTGACATTGTGGCAGCAGCGAAGGAGGCCTTGCCGAAGCGATGCGTCGTCGACGGCGAGATCGTCATCGCGCGGGACGGCAAACTCGACTTCGAGTCGTTGCAGTTGCGGCTGCATCCGGCGGACTCACGAGTGCGCAAGTTGGCGGCCGAGACCCCGGCCGAGTTCGTCGCGTTCGACCTCATCGCCCTCGGGGACGACTCGTTGACGGAGCGACCGTTCGGCGAGCGCCGCGAGCTGCTGGCGGCCAACCTTCGGCCGACCTCCTCGGTGCACCTGACGCCCGCGACCGACGACCCCGCCACCGCCGCTACGTGGTTCACCGCGTTCGAGGGAGCCGGGCTCGACGGTCTGGTGGTCAAGCCGCTGACGTTGACCTATCGGCCGGATGCGCGGGTGATGTTCAAGGTCAAACACGAACGCACCGCTGACTGCGTCGTCGCCGGCTTCCGCTACCACAAGAGCGGACCGGTGGTGGGTTCGTTGTTGCTCGGCCTGAACGACGAGGATGGTCAGCTGCGCCACGTCGGTGTTGCAGCCTCGTTCACGATGGGACGCCGCAAGGAGCTGCTCGACGAGCTGGCTCCGTATCGCGAGGGCGCTGAGAACGGCCACCCGTGGTACTCCTCCGAGTGGGGACCGGGTGGTTCACCGAGCCGATGGAACGCTGGCAAGGATCTCTCGTTCGAGCCACTGCGGCCCGAGCTCGTGGTCGAGGTCGCCTATGACTACATGGAGGGAAACCGCTTCCGGCACACCGCACAGTTCCGCCGTTGGCGGCCCGATCGCAAGCCCGAGTCGTGCACCTACGAGCAGCTCGAGCGTCCGCTGACCTATGCGATCTCCGACGTGCTGGCGGGGCGGCGCTAGATCTCGCACCAGACCCGCTTGCCCTCGCCGGACGGCTCCCATCCCCAACGCCGACACAGTCCGGCAACAAGGGTGAGACCGCGCCGACCGGTAGCGAGCTGTTCAGTCGCGGTGTCGACGACCGCGGGGGGTGTCGGGTTTGCATCGGTGACCTCGACCCGCACGCGAGCGCCGACCTGGCGCACGGCGAGGGTGACGGGCTCACGTCCGTAGCGGATGGCGTTGGTGACGAGCTCGCTCACCGCGAGGGCCAGATCCTCACACCGACTCTCGTCCAGCTGCGCGCGGCATGCATCGACGGCGTGACGTCGCGCCGTCGCGACGACCGTCGGATCCCGGGTCAGCTGCACATGATGATCGTTCCCCGTTCTCGCTGGTCAGGCGCTTACGCCGATGCCAGCCTTGGGGGCGCCGGGGTAAGGGCGGTCTTCGACACGATGCGGTCGGCCGCTCACTCATCGTGTTTGTCTGCCGGCGGACGTTTGGCACGGCTGGGTTGCACACGCATCGGCTCGCCGTCCATCTTCGGGTAGTTCGGGGGGAACGGCGCCTCGCCCAACCCGTGGTCCCGCTCGTCGCGCTCCGACCACTCGAGCAGTGGGCGGAGATCGACGTGCACGTCGTCGATGCCGGCATGCAGGTCGCCGAGCTCCCTGAACCGCGCGGGCATGGTGGCGATCGTGAAGTCCTCGGTCTCGACGGCGGGCAGCTCCTCCCAGG
>JAVEEE010000262.1 GCA_030840615.1 Frankiaceae bacterium
CTGTTCAGACGCGGCGCAGCACGGTGGTGACGCGACCCAGGATCGTCGCCGCATCCCCGTCGATGGGGGAGTAGTCGTCGTTGGCGGGCATCAGCCAGACGTGGCCGTCGCGGCGCCGGAACGTCTTGACCGTGGCCTCGCCGTCGAGCAGGGCCGCGACGATGTCGCCGTTGTCGGCGCTGGGCTGCTGACGGACGACCACCCAGTCGCCGTCGGTGATGGCCGCGCCGACCAACGAGTCGCCCATGACCTGGAGAAGGAACAGCTGCCCGTCGCCGACGAGCTGGCGTGGCAGCGGGAAGACGTCCTCCACCAGCTCCTCGGCCAGGATCGGCCCGCCGGCAGCGATGCGGCCGACCACGGGGACGTAGGCCGGTGTCGGCCGGGCGTCGCCCTCGCCGGTGGCGTCGTCCGGGCCGCGCGGCACGGTCACCTCGACCGCACGGGGCCGGTTGGCGTCGCGGCGCAGGTAGCCCTTGCGCTGCAGGGTGGCGAGCTGGTGGGCGACCGAGCTGGTGCTGGTCAGGCCGACCGCCTCACCGATCTCGCGCATGGAGGGCGGGTAGCCCCGGCGCTGCACGGAGTCGCGGATCACCTCGAGCACCCGGCGCTGGCGTGGCGTGAGCCCGGTGGCGTCCGCCGGCCCGTCCGGGATCTCGCGGACACTCGCCTTGCGCTGCTTCTCGCTCACGGGAGCTCCTCTCGCTCGTCTCGCTGACCGTAGCGGCAGCGCCACCACAATTCAAACATCTGTTCGAACGTGTCGTGTTTTTGTCACGAGGCCGTGGTACAACTCGTACAGACGTTCGAACGAACGCCTGTTCGAAGGAAGAGGGTGGCTGCGGTGAGCAACGTGATGACGGGTGGGCCGGCCAAGGTCCGCCTCACCCGCCGTGGGCGCGTGGTCGTGGTGCTGGTCGCGCTGGTGCTGCTCGTGGTCGGCTTCTCCATGGGTCGGGTCTCGAGCCAGGCGGCGGGCTCGGTCCACCGGGTGGCCCCGCGAACCGTCACGGTGCAGCCGGGGGAGACGCTCTGGCAGCTCGCCGTCCGGATCGCCCCGCACGCCGACCCGCGCCTCGTCGTCGACCAGATCGAGCAGGTCAACCACCTCGCCGGGCCCGGCCTTCTCGCCGGACAGCAGCTCGTCGTCGGACCCTGATCAGGCGCTGACCTGCGCGAACTTTCGCAAGCAGCACGTTCTCGACGACACGCCGGGACGACATCGGCGATTCGCTTGCGCAGCGGCCGATTCGGCCCTACGTTCTGGCCCCAACATCTTGTGTTACACCGGTGTAGTTTAGTCCACAGGTTGTGCCACAGGCTGTCCACAGATCCACAGGGCGGGAAAGCCCGTGGACTCCGGGCGAAAGGGGAGAAACGGTGCACTGCCCCTTCTGCCGGCACCCGGACTCGCGGGTGGTCGACTCCCGTGAGTACGACGACGGTGCCGCCATCCGGCGCCGGCGTTCCTGTCCGGAGTGCGGTCGGCGGTTCACGACCGTCGAGACGCCGGCCCTCGCCGTCGTGAAGCGCTCGGGGGCCACGGAGCCGTTCAGCCGGGCCAAGGTCGTCGCCGGCGTCCGTAAGGCGTGTTCCGGGCGCCCGGTGAGCGAGGACGCGCTCGCCGTCCTCGCGCAGCAGGTTGAAGAGGCTGTGCGGGCGAGCGGCTGCGCGGAGGTGCCTGCCCACGAGGTGGGGCTCGCCATCCTGGCGCCGCTACGGGACCTCGACGAGGTGGCCTACATGCGCTTCGCGTCGGTCTACCGCTCGTTTTCATCGCTCGCCGACTTCGAGGGTGAGATCGCCGAGCTGCGCGCCCACCAGACCTCGGCGGCGAGCTCGGCAGCGCTGGCCTGCGCCGCGGAGGTCGAGCCATCACATGTCCTGAAGTTCGCCGGCACCCACGACCCGGCGCCGCCCCCGGTGCACGCCACGACCGCAGCCCCCTGACCCAGGGCGCGTCCAGACCCCGGGGGCGGCGCCGCACCAACGGCCCCGCCCAGAAAGCACCAGATTCCGATCGATTTCGCGGACGATCCGCGGCCCGTAGAGCGTTGAGTTGACGAGTAGGAATGAGGACCCCATGACAGAGACGGTGAGTGGCGCCGTTGGTGGAACCCAGCGCGGGGCGTCGCGCCGCCAGCCCAATTCGCGGGAGCAGCGGCTGCGGATCGAGCGCGTCTACACGCAGCCGGGCGTGCATCCCTACGACGCGGTCACCTGGGAGCGCCGCGACGTCGTGATGACCAACTGGCGCGACGGCTCGATCAACTTCGAGCAGCGCGGGGTGGAGTTCCCGGACTTCTGGTCGGTCAACGCCGCCAACATCGTCACGACCAAGTACTTCCGCGGCGCGGTGGGGTCCGCGCAGCGCGAGTCGAGCCTCCGTCAGCTGATCGACCGGGTCGTCCTCACCTATCGCAAGGCCGGCGAGGACAACGGCTACTTCTCGGCTGCGGAGGACGCCGAGGTCTTCGAGCACGAGCTCACCCACATGCTGTTGCACCAGGTGTTCAGCTTCAACTCACCGGTCTGGTTCAACGTCGGCACGGCGTCACCGCAGCAGGTATCAGCGTGTTTCATTCTCGCGGTCGACGACACGATGGACTCGATCCTCAACTGGTACCGCGAGGAGGGTCTGATCTTCAAGGGCGGCTCCGGCGCTGGTCTCAACCTGTCCCGGATCCGGTCGTCCAAGGAGCTGCTGTCCTCCGGTGGCACCGCGTCCGGCCCCGTCAGCTTCATGCGCGGCGCCGACGCCTCTGCCGGCACGATCAAGTCCGGTGGCGCCACCCGGCGCGCGGCCAAGATGGTCATCCTCGACGTCGACCACCCCGACATCGAGGAGTTCATCGAGACGAAAGCCAACGAGGAGAACAAGATCCGCGCCCTGCGCGACGCGGGCTTCGACATGGACCCCGGCGGCAAGGACATCGTGTCCGTGCAATACCAGAACGCCAACAACTCGGTCCGCGTCAACGACGAGTTCATGCGCGCGGTCGAGGAGGGCAAGGAGTTCGCGCTGCGCGGTCGCAAGACCGGCGAGACGATCGAGACCGTCGACGCCAAGGAGCTCTTCCGCAAGATGGCGGAGGCGGCCTGGGGCTGCGCCGACCCGGGCGTGCAGTACGACGGGACGATCAACGACTGGCACACCTGCCCGGAGACCGGACGGATCACCGCGTCCAACCCGTGTAGTGAATACATGCACCTCGACAACTCGTCGTGCAACCTGGCGTCGCTCAACCTCATGAAGTTCCTCAAGGACGACGACACGTTCGACTCGGAGAAGTTCGCCAAGGCGGTCGAGTTCATCATCACCGCGATGGACATCTCGATCTGCTTCGCCGACTTCCCGACCGAGGCGATCGGTGAGACGACGCGCGCCTACCGCCAGCTCGGCATCGGCTACGCCAACCTTGGCGCGTTGTTGATGGCGACCGGCCACGCCTACGACAGCGAAGGTGGCCGGTCACTCGCCGGCGCGATCACCTCGCTGATGACCGGCACCGCCTACCGGCGTTCGGCCGAGCTCGCCGGCGTCGTCGGCCCCTACGACGGATACGCACGCAACGCCGAACCGCACAAGCGAGTCATGCGCAAGCACGCAGCGGCCAACGATGCCGTGCGTCCGGTCGACGCCGACGCTGCGCGCGTCCTGCACTACGCGACCAAGGCGTGGCAGGAGGGCAATGCGATCGGTGACAAGAACGGCTGGCGCAACGCACAAGCCAGTGTGATTGCACCTACCGGCACCATCGGTTTGATGATGGACTGCGACACGACCGGACTCGAGCCGGACCTGGCACTGGTGAAGTTCAAGAAGCTCGTCGGCGGCGGGTCCATGCAGATCGTCAACCTCACCGTCCCACGTGCGCTGACCAAGCTCGGCTACCAGGACGAGCAGGTCGAGGCGATCGTCGAGCACATCGCCGAGACCGGCAACGTCGTGGACGCACCGGGGCTTCGGCCTGAGCACTACGACGTCTTCGACTGCGCGATGGGTGCACGCTCCATCTCCGCGATGGGGCACGTGCGGATGATGGCGGCGATCCAGCCTTTCGTCAGTGGCGCGCTTTCCAAGACCGTCAACTTGCCGGAGACGGCGACGGTCGAGGACATCGAGGACGTCTACTTCCAGGGCTGGAAGCTCGGCTTGAAAGCCTTGGCCATCTACCGGGACAACTGCAAGGTCGGCCAGCCGTTGACCGACGCGCGCGCCAAGAGCAAGGACATCGCCGCCGAGGCCGCCGACCCCGAGCAGCACCGCCCGGTGCGCAAGCGGTTGCCGAAGAAGCGCCCGTCGCAGACGGTGTCGTTCTCGGTCGCAGGCGCCGAGGGCTACATGACGGCCGGGTCCTACCCGGACGACGGCCTCGGTGAGGTGTTCCTCAAGCTGGGCAAACAGGGTTCGACGCTCGCCGGTGTGATGGACGCGTTCTCCATCGCGATCTCGATCGCGCTGCAGTACGGCGTGCCGCTCGAGACCTACGTGCAGAAGTTCACCAACATGCGGTTCGACCCGGCCGGCATGACCGACGACCCGGACATCCGGATGGCGCAGTCGGTGATGGACTACATCTTCCGCCGCCTCGCGCTGGACTACCTGCCGTATGACAAGCGCGCCGAGCTCGGCATCTTCACCGCCGAGGAACGGGCCGCAACCGTTGTGGCCCTCTCCTCCGCGGTGAAGATGCCGTACTCGGCCCGCTTGTCGTAGGGCAGGTATTCGATGGCGAGCCGCCGGAAGATGTAGTCCATCACCGACTGCGCCATCCGCACGTCCGGA
>JAVEEE010000277.1 GCA_030840615.1 Frankiaceae bacterium
CGATCGTCGTACTCGGAGTGCCCTTGGGTGATGTAAGCGATCTGCTTCATGCGCAGTAGCTCAGCAGCCGTCGGCGTCGCAGGTCGCGCCCGTGGCCAGCACGTCGATGGCCGGGCGTGCCTCCCAACCGCGACGGAGCAGGTCGAGCAGGGCGTCGGGCGGGTGGGCACCGGCGGCGCCCATCTGGCGATCCACGACGAAGAACGGCACGGCGGCGATCCCGAGCGCCGTGGCGGTGCTCTCGTCCTCGCGGACCTCCGCGGTGTAGCGGTCGGTGGCGAGCACGTCGCGGGCGTCGTCCTCGGACAGGCCGGCCTCGCGTGCGAGCCGGACGAGCACGTCGGGGTCGCCGATGCGCTCGCCCTCCGTGAAGTAGGCGAGCATCAAGCGTTCCTTCATGGCGTCCTGGAGGTCGAGCGACTCGGCGAGATGCACGAGCCGGTGGGCGTCGAAGGTGTTGCCGCCTCGTGCGAGATCGAAGCGCATGTCCAGCCCGTCGGCGGCCGCAACGTCGGCGAGGTTCTGCTGGCTGGCCTGCGCCTCCTCGCGCGTCATCCCGTACTTCTCGGCGAGGTGCGTCGCGCTGTCCACGGCGCGCTCGCTGGGCGCCTGCGGATCGAGCTCGAAGCTGCGCCAGGTCACGCGGACCTCGTCGCGCTGCTCGAACTCAGCCAGCGCGGCCTCGAACCGGCGCTTCCCGACGTAGCACCACGGACAGACGATGTCGGACCAGATCTCGACGTGCACGGCGTATCCCTAACTCGTTGTTTCGACAACCAGAGTCAGGTTACCCGCCTTTTCGTCGCAGGCCCCCTCCATCAAGCCGGGGACGCCCAGTCCGGGGTCAGCGTGTCGCTTAGACGGTCGTGGCGTACGTCCACCACTGGGCGCGCTGGGTCGGCGTCGTGCCACTCGACGATCTCCCGCGCCCCCACGGCAAACGGGACGGTGGCGGTCCACCCTGGGAGCAGCGACTTGATCTTGCTGTTGTCGAACACCATCGAATGGGTCTTGTCCCCGAGGAGCGGCGCGCTCAGCTCGGGCTCGACCACGGCGATCCGGGTCGACGGCACGTGCACCAGGTGCGGCTCGGCGACGCCGGCGGCGGCCGCCACCGCGCGGTAGACCTGGTTCCACGTCAGCACCTCGTCGGAGGTGATGTGGAAGCTGTCGCCGATCGCCTGCGGGTGGCCCAGGAGGCGGGCGAACGCACGTGCGAAGTCCTCGTGGTAGGTGAGCGTCCACAGCGACGTCCCGTCACCGTGGACGAACACGGGCTTGCCTTGCCGCATCCGCACGACGTCGGTCCAACCTCCGTGGAGGGGCACGTGGGTCGCGTCGTAGGTGTGGGACGGCCGGACGATGGTGGCAGGGAACCCGTCGGCCCGGTAGGCCTCGACCAGGACCTCCTCGCAGGCGATCTTCGATGAGGAGTACGCCGAGAACGGGTTGCGCAGCGGCGTTGACTCGAGGATCGGAAGCCGCTCGGGGGGCGTCTGGTAGGCCGAGGCTGAGCTGATGAAGACGTACTGGCCGAGGCGCCCGCTGAACAGCTCCAGATCGGCCCGGGCGTGCTCGGGCTCGAAGACCAGGAAGTCGACCACGACGTCGAAGTCGCGGCCATGCAGCGCTGCCCGCACCTGGTCCTGCGACCGCACATCGGCCGTCACGACCTCGGCGGCGTCCGGAACCGAGCGGACGTCGGGCGTTCCGCGACGCAGCAGCGTCAGCCGGTGCCCGGCCTCGATCGTCGCCCGGCTGCACGCCGCGCTGATCACGCCACTGCCCCCGATGAGAAGCACGTCAAGACCGGCCACTGACCCCTCCAGGCTCGTCGAATGCATTCGATATATCGATAAACTGTAACACGAGGGCACGCCGGCTGCACCGCCTCGCAGCGGTCGGTTGGTCGGGCAGCACACTCCGCGGACCTCCCGCCTTCTGCTGCTTTCTCCCCTATTACACGCCGCGGCAGAGGAACGGCTCCTCGGAGCCAAGACGCACTTGCAGTGTGACGGCCATCACGTTACGATGCCTGACGAGAGGAGTCGAATCGATTCGATGTCCCGTCGAATGATTCGATTTTCGCAGGAGAGGATGTGAGCACTACCATCGCCCAAGTCGCCCGGTACGCCGGCGTGTCCCCGAGCACGGTTTCTTACGTGCTCACCGGGAACCGCCCGATCTCCGAGGCGACCCGAACGCGCGTCGAGGCCGCCATCCGCGACCTGAAGTACCGCCCCCACGCGGGGGCCCGTTCGCTGCGGTCGAGCCGCACCAACGTCATCGGCCTCGTGGTCCCGTTTCACCGGCCGCACGACGTCTCGGCCCTGCCGTTCATCGGCGCGATCGCGGCGGCCTCCTACGCCAAGGGCTTCAACGTGCTCCTGCTGACGGCCGACCGTGGCGCTGCCGAGATCGACCGCGTGGTGCGATCGGCCATGGTGGACAGCCTCATCGTCCTGCAGATCAACCTGCACGACGACCGCATGGAGGTGCTGACCGACCTGGACCGCCCGGTCGCCCTCATCGGGATCCCGGACGACACGCACGGTCTCCCGTGCATCGACTTCGACTTCCACGGGGCCGCGGCCCTGTGCGTGGCGCACCTCGCGGACCTCGGCCACCGCTCGGTCGCGTATCTCGGGCAGCCGCAGCTGATGTACGACCGCGGCACGGCCTACGTCCAGCGCGCGCTCGAGGGCGCGCGTGAGGCCGCCGAGCGCCATGACATGTCGTGGAGCACCCAGCCGTGCGAGGCGACCCGCGCCGCGACGGACCGCGCCATCCGCGACGCGCTCGTCCGGCAGCCCGACCTCACCAGCGTCATGGTCTTCAACGAGCCCGCGCTGCCGCATGTCCTGGAGAGCCTCGCGTCCTCCGGCAAGCGGATCCCCGAGGACATCTCGGTCGTCTCCATCGCGAACGAGGCCGCCCTGACGGGCACACGCCCCGCCGTCTCGGGCGTCTCGATCCCCGCGGAGGAGCTCGGCACCGCGGCCGCCGAGATGGTGCTGTCGGCCCCGGCGGGGCCCTCACCGGACACCGAGCCCGTCCTCCTGCCGCCGATCTTCGTCCGACGTGACAGCGACATGCCACTCGGATCCTGACCCAACCCACGATCGACAGGAAGCGACGAATGCAGATCACGCAGGAGGAGCGCGCCGCCGGGGCACTGACGCCGGAGCACCGCGAGACAGCGCTCATGCAGCTCAGGCTGTCCGGCTACATCGTGCTCGAGGACATGATGGCGCCGGAGAAGGTCGAGGTTCTCCGCACCAGGTTCCTCGAGCTCCTCGAGGACTTCTCCTCCAAGAACGCGCCGAACCGCGGCCCGAACCGCTACGGGTTCCTGCTGCCGTTCGAGGAGCCGTTCAACGACCCGGAGATCCTCGCCAACCCGATCGTCGCCAGCCTGCTGCATCCCGTCATCGGCGAGGACTACGTCTGCTCCTTCTACTCGTCGGACAACGCCATGCCGGGCTCGGAGTACCAGCACGCGCACTCCGACTGCGATCCGCTCTTCCCGGAGCGCAACGTGGCCACGCCCGCGTACGCGGTGATGGTGAACTTCCACGTCGTCGACTCCACTGAGGAGAACGGCCCCGCGGAGATATGGCCATACGGGACCCACCTCGTCGGCGACACCGACCTCATCCCGGTCCACAACAGGTTCCAGGACATCGAGAAGCGTCGCGCTTCGCCCCTGGGCCGGTTCTCCGAGACCCTCCAGGCGGTGCCGCTGCTCGCGCCGGCCGGCGCCATCAGCATCCGCGACCTGCGGATGTGGCATCGGGGCACGCCGAACAGGTCGACGGAGCCGCGCCCGATGCTCTCGATGATCTGCAACCGCCCGTGGTACCTGCACGACTTCGACAGCCGCAACCACATCTCACGCGCCGCATTCGACGCGGCGCCGCCCGAGGTCCAGCGCATCTTCCGTCCGGCCATCATCGACGCCTGAACGGCACGACGTCCCGCGCGTTCACGAAAGGGTCATCTCATGTCAAAGGCACACCCAGCCGTACCGACATCGCAGCGTTCCGGGCGTCTTCGGATCGCCCGAGTCGCCTCCCTCCTGACGGCCGTCGCGCTCCTCGCGCTCGCCGGCTGTGGTGGCTCGTCCGGCGGCGGCACGACCGCGGGCGGCACGACCACCGCGGCCAAGTCCGCCGGCACGGTGAACCTCACCTTCTTCACCATCCCGGTCAACAACACGCCCGTCATCCAGACCCTCATCCAGCAGTTCGAGAAGTCTCACCCGAACGTCAAGGTGAAGGTCGAGCTCGGGCCCAACAACGTCGACACCGTGCGCGGGACGCTCGCGACCCGGATCTCGAGCGGCTCGGACAAGCCGGACGTCTACGAGGGCGACGTCATGTGGCCGGCGCAGTTCGCGAAGGACAAGCT
>JAVEEE010000236.1 GCA_030840615.1 Frankiaceae bacterium
CACTGCTGGGCCTATGACCCCAGCGGTGTGCCACTGCTGGGCCTATGACCCCAGCGGTGTGCCACTGCTGGGCCTATGACCCCAGCGGTGTGCCACTGCTGGGCCTATGACCCCAGCGGTGTGCCACCGGTGGGGTCAGCGGGGGCCGCGGCTGCCGGCCACGACCGGCGAGACGTCGAGCCGCCCGCGCTGGCAGTAGGGCCACGCATCGGCGACGTACAGCTGGTCCGCGATGGTCAGGTTGGGCGGGATGAACTTGATCCCCTGTGTCGTCGGACACGTCGCGCCCGCGCCGTCGAAGTTCGCCCCCGCGAGACCGAAGGACGCCGTGCCGCCCCGCGGCGTGAGGACGATCGTCTCGATGGCGTCGTTCCAGAACGGACCCCGAGCGACGCGGCTGTCCCGCGTCGGCATGCCGTGGCCGTTGGCGCCGATGAGCTGCACGCCCGGGAAGCCGTGCAGTGAGCAGGTCGACTTCGAGGTGTTGGTAAACACGAAGTAGTCGGCGTGGATGTGCATCTGCCCACCCATTCCGCCCCCGGCGGTGACAGCCAGCTGGTCCTTCCGGCACTGCGCAGGTGCGGCGGTGATGCGGATGGTCGGGCCGTCGCTCGCGACTTGGCCCGGCAGTGCGGTCTCCCAGGCCAGCTGCGCCATTCCGGTCGGGACGTCAGCGGGCAGCGCGAGCTGCATCTCGAGCGCGTAGCTCGTCGTGTCAGGTGCGGCCCGGATGGCCCGGCAGTCGAGCAGGTGGTCCTCACGTGCGAGCACCGTGCGGGCGGTGTCGAGCGAGGTCAGCTGCTCGCGGAACGGCAGGCACGGGTCGGTCGGTGCCGTGCCGGACAGCAGGACCTGGAAGTGCACGACCGTGCCCTGCATCACTGTCGTCGGCGCGTGCCCGATCGTCACGTTCTGGTCGTTCAGCGACAGGGTGGGCGTGCCGTCCGGACGGGTCCAGTCACCGCTCGAGACGGCGTAGTGGTCGACCTGCTGAGTCGCCGGGGCAGTGCCGCACCGTGGTTTGACATCGCCACCGCCCACCCCTGACACGTCCGTGGTAGCGAGCCGGCCGCCGTGACCGAGGTCGACGGTGACCCGGGTGACGGGGCCGAGCTCGCACCGCGAGCGGTCGCCGACGATCTGCACCGAAGCGGTCGCGCGCTGGCCGGGCTCGACCCGGAACCAGGGGTGGACGACGAAGTCGTCGGCGGGCGAAGTGAGCGCGACCGCAGTGTCATGTGCGTCGTAGCCGGTGATCGCCGGCGGACCCTGCAGGGCGCAGGCCGCACCGTCGTTGGTGAGCACGACGCTGCTCGCAGCGCTGCCCGTCGCCCCCTGGAACTCCGCCATGGTGACGGTCATGGTCTTCGCGGTGCACCAGGGCACGGAGGTGTCGGCGACCGTGCCCGGAAGCTCGATCGGCCTGCGGGCGTCGTAAGGAAGGGCGTTCCACCCGATCGTCGCCGTCCCGGCGGTCGGCACGGGGGCGGGCCCAACGGTCGGAGTCGGTGACGACGTCGGCGGCGCCGAGGTCGTCGGGGAGTTGTCGCCACCCGGCAGCACCGCGTCGTCGTCACCGAGTCCGCGGGTCGCGACGACGGACGTCCCCAGGGCGGCGAACACGACGAACGCCGCCGCGGCCGACGTCGCGATCGCCCGGCGGTGCTTGCGCCGTCGTACGCCGTCGTGCACCGCGCTCACGGCACCCGGTGGCACCCGCACGTCGAGGCGCTCGTCGGTGAGTAGGTCTCGCAGCTCCTGCTCTAGCCGGTCCATGACGACTCCTCGGCCGGCATGGCCGCGCGCAGCTTGGCGAGGGCCTTGCTGGCCTGACTCTTGACCGTTCCTGGTGCGCAACCGAGCGTCGCGGCGATCTGTTCTTCGGACATGTCCTCGTAGTAGCGAAGAACCAGAACGGCGCGTTGCCGGTGTGGCAGGGTTGCCAGCAGTCGCCACAGCTCGTCATCGTGCGTCGCGGCCTGGACGGCCGGGCGATGGTCGGGCATGGCGTCGACGAGGGTCTCGCGGTGCAGCTTGCGCCACCGCGAGGTGCGCCCGTTGAGGATCGCTCGTCGCACGTAGGCCTCCGGGTCGCCCTGCCGGTCGAGTCGCGACCAGCGCATGCCGGTGCGTTCCAACGCGTCCTGGACCAGGTCGGCGGCGGTGTGCGGATCGCCGGTGATCGCGTGCGCGAACCGCAGCAGCGAGGGCATGCGGGTACGCACGAACGCGTCGAAGGCGTCTGCCTCCGCGTCCATCCGCAGTGGGTCCACGTGCCCACCCCCGTGGCCAGGATGGTGGTTACACGCGCGAGATGCGACTGAGGTTGCCCCGGGGTTGAGCCCGTAGCGTGGGAAGCATGCGGCTGACCGAGTTCTGGGAGCGGATGCGGGACCGCTTCGGGCCGGCGTACGCCGACTCGGTGGCGCGCGACCAGGTCATCGGCGGGTTGGGAAACCGGACGGTGAACGAAGCACTGGCAGCCGGTGTGTCGGCCAAAGACGTGTGGCGGGCGGTCTGCGTGCACTTCGAGATCCCGGTCGCCGACCGGCACTGAGTTTTCTGCGCCTTCGGCGCTTGTCGCGGGGCCCCAACCCCGCTCCCTGTGTCCGGCGTGTCAATCCCGAACATCGAACGTATGTTCGCCTAATGTGAACCTACGCAGGCGTCCACAGACCTCGTTCCGACCCCGCAAAGTGTCGGACCCGACTCCTAACGTCGCCTGCGTCCAGGACCTACACGCAAGGGGTGCGCACATGGCAGGCATCGACCGCGACAAGGCGCTGAGCACCGCGCTGGCGCAGATCGAGCGACAGCACGGCAAGGGCGCGGTCATGCGTCTCGGCGACGAGACCCGCGCGCCGATCGAGGTCATTCCGACCGGGGCGATCGGGCTCGACGTCGCCCTCGGCATCGGCGGCCTGCCGCGCGGTCGGATCGTCGAGATCTACGGACCGGAGTCGTCCGGAAAGACGACTGTCGCGCTGCATGCGGTCGCCAACGCGCAGAAGGCCGGCGGCATCGCGGCGTTCATCGACGCGGAGCACGCCCTCGACCC
>JAVEEE010000319.1 GCA_030840615.1 Frankiaceae bacterium
CCGCCGGCGAACTTGGCGAGCAGGACCTCACGCGACTCCAGGTCGGCGAGCTTCCTGATCTCGTCGGCCGTGATCGCGCGCCCGTCGAGCACGCCGCCCTTGACCACGAGCATCGGGTGCTCGCGACCGAACGTCCGCAGACTCTTGGCGACCTCCACCGGGTCGCCGGTGACGAACGCAATGGCCGAGGGACCTTCGAGCATCGGCTCGAGGGTGTCGACCCCGGCCTGGCGCGCGGCGATCTTGGTCAGGGTGTTCTTCACGACCGCGTAGGTCGCGTTGCCGGCGAGCGATCGGCGCAGCTCCTTGAGCTGGGACACGGTGAGCCCGCGATACTCCGTCAACACGGCGGCCGAGGAGTCGCGAAACGCGTCGGTGAGCTCGGCTACCGCGGCGACCTTGTCGGGCCTCGGCATGCGTCTCCTCTCATACGTTCTATCGGTCCGGACAGCCGAAACGCCCCGGCGCAGGAGCGCGGGGCGTCATGACGGCCTGGCATCGGACGTCTACGTTCCACTCACCTGCGCGGGCCGCCCGCTCTCGCGGGACCTTCGCTCACCTCCGTGGAGGTGAGCACCTGCGGTCTTCGGCAGCGGAAAGGCTAGCAGGACTACGCGTCGTCCGCCGAGCCCTCGTCGCCGCCGCCCTCGGCCTTGAGGTTCCGCGTCTTGACGGGGTCGACAAGGATGCCCGGACCCATCGTGGTCGACATCGCGACCTTGCGGAGGTAGCGGCCCTTGGCCGCGGAAGGCTTGGCGCGCAACACCTCGTCGAGAGCAGCCGCGTAGTTCTCCAGCAACTGGTCCTCGGTGAACGACGTCTTGCCGATGACGAAGTGCAGGTTTGCCTGACGATCGACGCGGTACTCGATCTTGCCGCCCTTGATGTCCGTGACGGCTTTGGCGACGTCGTTGGTCACCGTGCCGGTCTTCGGGTTGGGCATGAGACCTCGGGGACCGAGGACGCGACCGAGCCGGCCGACCTTGCCCATGAGGTCCGGTGTCGCGACTGCGGCGTCGAAGTCGAGCATGCCCCCGTTGACCTGCTCGATGAGCTCGTCACCACCGACGAGGTCGGCGCCTGCTGCACGGGCCTCCTCGGCCTTGTCGCCGGTTGCGAACACGGCCACCCGGGCCGTCTTGCCGGTGCCGTGCGGCAACGAGACGGTGCCGCGCACCATCTGGTCGGCTTTGCGGGGGTCGACGCCGAGCCGCATCGCGACCTCGACCGTCGAGTCGAACCGCTTGGTCGTCGACGTCTGCTTCGCGAGCTTGACGGCCTCGAACGGGGTGTAGAGCTTGTCGCGGTCGATGAGAGCGGCCGCTTGCTCGTAGGACTTGCCGCGCTTGGTCATGTGTGTCTCCTTGTGGTGATGGCGGGCGCCCTGTCGGCGTCCTCCCACGGCGTTCTTGTGCTGCCCTTTACAACGCTCAGTCGATGACGGTAATGCCCATCGATCGAGCGGTGCCGGCGATGATCTTCTCGGCGGCGTCGAGGTCGTTGGCGTTGAGGTCAGCGAGCTTGCTCTCCGCGATCTCGCGCACCTTCGCGCGGCTGATCGAGGCGACTTTGGTCTTGTGCGGCTCGCCGGAGCCCTTCTCGACACCCGCCGCCTTCAGGATGAGCCGGGCGGCCGGTGGGGTCTTCGTGATGAACGAGAACGACCGGTCCTCGTAGACCGTGATCTCGACCGGCACGACGTTGCCACGCTGGGCCTCGGTCGCCGCGTTGTACTGCTTGCAGAACTCCATGATGTTGACGCCGTGCTGACCCAGCGCTGGACCCACCGGTGGCGCCGGCGTGGCGGCACCCGCCTGGATCTGCAGCTTGATGAGGCCGGCGATCTTTTTCTTGGGAGGCATCTCTTACTTCCTTGTACGGCGTCGACAGGCGCGGGTTGTCAGATCTTGCTGACCTGGCTGAAGGACAGCTCGACCGGCGTCTCCCGGCCGAAGATGGACACGAGGACCTTGAGCCGCTGGGCCTCGGGGTTGATCTCGTTGATGGTGGCAGGCAGCGTGGCGAACGGGCCGTCCATGACCGTGACCGACTCGCCGACCTGGTAGTCGACGACCTTCGGGGCCTCGGCCTTCTTGGCCTCCTTGGGCTTCGGCGCGAGGAACTTGACGACGTCCTCGGTCGACAGCGGCGTCGGGTGCGTCGTACCGACGAATCCGGTGACGCTGGGCGTGTTCTTGACGGCTGACCACGACTCGTCGGTCAGGTCCATCCGCACCAGGACGTAGCCCGGGAAGATCTTCGACTGCACGATCTGCCGCTTGCCCTGCTTGATGACCTGCTCGTCCTGCGTCGGAACCTCGATCTGGAAGATGTAGTCCTCCATGTTGAGCGAGGCGATGCGGGTCTCGAGGTTGGTCTTGACCTTGTTCTCGTAGCCCGCGTAGGTGTGCACGACGTACCAGTCGCCCGGGAGCATGGACAGCCCCGCCCGGAACGCCTCGACCGGGTCCTCCTCCTCCGGCTCAGCCTCGGCGGCGGGCTCGTCGGCCGCAGGTGCCTCGAGATAGCCGGGCGTCGGCTCGTCGGACAGCCCGAGACCGAGCTCCTCGATCGTGTCGGCGCCGGAGCCCGCCGCAGTCGCGGGCACGTCCTGGGGCTCGGTGTCCTCGATGGCCTCCGCCTGCTCCGAGCGTGGCTCGTCCGCGGACTGCTCCGCGGGCGCGCCCTCGTCGGGAGTCTGCGCGTTGAACTCGGTCACGGTGATGGATTACCTCGAAACTGTCAGTCTTGGACGGGAACGTCAGCCGAAGATGCCGAGCACGGCTTTGGTGAACGCGAAGTCGTAGAGCGAGACCAGTGCGACCATCGCGGTGACGAACACGATCGACACGATCGTGTAGGTCACCAGCTCCTGGCGGGTCGGCCAGATGACCTTGCGCAGCTCCGCGACGACCTGGCGGTTGTAGATGGCGACGCGCTCGAAGAGGTTCGGCCGCTTGGCTCCGCGACCTCCACTCGCCGGCTGCGGCGGGGTCCGTTCGCTGGTCAACGTCACCGTTCGTCCACACCTCCGCCCTTGCCGGGCTCACGCCCGCTCGCCTCGTGCCTCGCAGGGCAGGAGGGACTCGAACCCCCAACCACCGGTTTTGGAGACCGGGACTCTGCCAATTGAGCTACTGCCCTGTGACCAGCACTGCGCACCCCACTTGGCGGTGAGGCACTCGGCGCCGGACGCGCCAGTGTACGTCGGTGCCCGCGACCGGTCGAACGACGGCAAACGCGGCAACCCGGTGGACCCGCCCCACACGCCACTGGGACGATGGCCGCATGGCCGACGCCTCCGCCGCCCCTGTCTCCGGACGCATCTCCCAACGCGTCGGCGCCATCAGCGAGTCGGCGACGCTCGCGGTCGACGCGAAGGCGAAGGCGTTGAAAGCAGCCGGGCGCGACGTGATCGGCTTCGGCGCGGGCGAGCCCGACTTCCCGACCCCGTCCAGCATCGTCGAGGCCGCGATCGCCGCCTGCCGCGATCCGAAGATGCATCACTACACGCCGGCCGGCGGGCTTCCCGAGCTCAAGGAGTCGATCGCGGCCAAGACCGCCCGGGATTCCTCCTACGCCGTGGGTGCCGGGCAGGTCCTGGTCACCAACGGTGGCAAGCAAGCGGTCTTCCAAGCGTTCGCGACGCTCATCGACCCCGGCGACGAGGTGCTGCTCCCCGCGCCCTACTGGACCACCTACCCCGAGTGCATCCGGCTGGCCGGCGGGGTTCCCGTCGAGGTCGCCACCGACGAGACCAGCGGCTACCTCGCCACCGTCGAGCAGCTCGAGGCCGCCCGGACCGAACGGACGAAGGCACTGCTGTTCTGCTCGCCGTCCAACCCGACCGGCGCGGTCTACCCGACGGATCAGGTCGAGGCGATCGGGCGCTGGGCGCTCGACGCCGGCATCTGGGTCCTCACGGACGAGATCTACGAACACCTCGTCTACGACTCTGTCTCCGGAGATCGGGTGAGCACCGCGTCGATGCCGGTCGTCGTACCCGATCTCGCCGACACGTGCGTCGTCGTCAACGGCGTCGCCAAGACCTATGCGATGACCGGTTGGCGGGTCGGCTGGCTGATCGGGCCCGACGATGTCGTCAAGGCCGCGACCAACCTGCAGTCACACGCGACGTCCAACGTGTCGAACGTCGCGCAGGCCGCCGCGGTGAACGCGCTGCGCGGGGATCTGTCCGCCGTCGCCGAGATGCGGTCGGCCTTCGACCGCCGGCGCCGGACGATGGTCCGGATGCTGCGGGAGATCCCCGGCGTCGAGTGCCCGGAGCCCTTGGGCGCGTTCTACTGCTTCCCCTCCGTACGCGATCTCGTCGGCCGCACGATCCGAGGCCGTACGCCGCAGTCGTCGGCCGAGCTGGCGGAGCTGGCGCTCGACGAGGCCGAGGTCGCCGTCGTACCTGGCGAAGCGTTCGGGGCACCGGGCTACTTCCGGCTGTCCTACGCGCTGGGCGATGACGACCTGGCTGAGGGCGTCACCCGGCTTGCGAAGCTGCTCGCAGAGGCGCAGTAGCCCGCTGCTCGGCGATCATCGCGCGGCCCGCCTCGCGGCCGGCGGCGATCAGCGCTGACGTCTTGGAGAAGTCGCGCAGGTCGTGGCGACCCATCCGCAACGACGGCAGTGAGATCACCCGCTGGCCGGGAGCGACGACCGGCTCCGGCCGCCCCAGGTGGGCACGCGAGATCGCGAAGCTCTCGAGCAGCACGTCCATTGCTGTCATCCGCTCGTCGGCCCAGCCGTGGAAGTCGCGCGCGACGTCGAGCACCCAGACCCGGCTGCTGCCGAGGTCGAGCGCGTGCTGCGTCGGCACCGGGCAGGTGACGCCGCCGTCGACGTGCAGGCTGCCGGCGAGCGGAACCGGCGGGAAGATGCCCGGCAGGCACGCGCTGGCCGAGAGCACCTTCACGGGGTCGCCGCTCGTCCACCAGACCGGCTCGCCCGCTTTGAGGTCGGTCGTCACGACATGCACCGGGATGGCGGTGTCGGCGAGGTCTGCCAGCGGGACGCAGGCCTCGATCACCGCCAGCAGGCCGATCGGTGAGTAAAGGTGGTCGCTGCGGCCGGCCAGCCGGCGGGCCACGGTGAACCGGCCGTCGGGAAACACCTCGTCGCGGGACATCCCGCGCCAGATGTGCTCGAGCTGTCCGATCCGCTCGACGGTGGGGTCGACGGCGACATAGGCGGCGTTGAGCGCTCCTACCGAGCACCCGACCACGACGTCAGGGACGATGCCGGCCTCGAACAGGGCCTGCAGCGCGCCGACCTGGGCCGCGCCCAGACTGCCGCCGCCGGAGAGGACGACGGCCTCGCGCGGGGCGGGGCGTGCTGGCGTGACGGTGGCCGGCCGATCCTGCCGGCCCCGACGCCAGAACGTCAGGACGGTCATGCGCGTCACCTACTGCCTGTCTTACCTACTGCCGGACCCGTGGGCAGGGCCTCTATGAGACTCATCTCGGCACGAACCGGTTCCGGGATGAGCCCCGTAGGTCAGCCGAACATACCCGCCGGTAGCCGGAAGTAAGCCGCCCAGCTACGAGGCGAGGCGCCCGGGTCAGGCGCTAAGGACCGGTTCCCCTACCGCGGGATAGGGCTCGGCACCCGCCTCGTCGGGCGGCTCGACCGACGCCGTCGTGGCCGAGCCGGCCTGCGAGCGCGGTACCGCGAACACGGCGATCGCCGCCAGGAACACCCCGGCTGCCCCGACGGCGACCGCCGGGCGGAGGCCGTCGACGAAGGCCTGACCTGAGGCGTAGCCCCCGTGCGCGGCGAAGACCGACGCCAGCACGGCGATGCCGAACACCCCACCGAGCTCACGGAGCGCATTGGTGGCACCCGACGCGATGCCCTCCTCGGCCCGGCTGACGGTGCCGAGCACCATCGTGGCGACCGGGGCGAAGAACATCGCCATGCCGATGCCGCTGACGATGAACGCCGGGACCAGCGAGCTGTAGGCGACTGTCGGTGCGGAGACAACTGCCAGCCATGCCAGTCCCGTCGCCTGCAGGAGCAGCCCGGTGAGAACGACCCGTCGCCCCCCGATGCGGTCGGCGACGATGCCGGCGATGGGTGAGACAACGATCGGCATCCCGGTCCACGGCAGTGTCCGCAGCCCCGCGGACAACGGCGAGTAGTGCTGCACCGTCTGCAGGAACTGGGCGAGCAGGAAGATCGAGCCGAACATGCCGAAGAACATCAGCACGCTGGCGAGGTTGGTCGCGGAGAACCCGCGCGAGCGGAACAGCCGCATCGGCAGCATCGGCTCCCACGCCCCCCAGCTCGGCGACCCCAATCTCGGCGACAGCGCCTCCCAGACGACGAAGGCGACGACCAACGCAGCTCCGGCGGTCAGCGCCGTCACGACGTAGGTAGAGGACCAGCCGAGGCTGTTGCCGCGGACCAGGCCGAGCACGATGCCGAACAGACCGGCACTCGCCAGACCGACACCGGGCAGGTCGAGCCGGGTCGAAGGGCCGTGGCTCTCGACCACGCGCAGCCGCGCCATCGGGATGAGCAGCAGGCCGAGCGGCACGTTGAGCCAGAAAATGGTCTGCCAGGACCAGCCTTGCACCACGGCGCCGCCCACGACCGGGCCGGTCGCGATGGCCAGCCCGGCGACGGCACCCCAGATGCCGAGGGCCATGCCGCGCCGTTCCACCGGCACCGCGGCGGAGAGCAGCGTGAGCGTCAACGGCGTGACGATTGCAGCACCGGCGCCCTGGATGGCGCGGAAGGCGATCAGCCAGTCGGCCGTGGGAGCGAGGGCGGCGGCCGCCGACCCGGCGGTGAAGATCACCAGGCCGATCACCAGCATGCGGCGGCGGCCGAAGCGTTCGCCGAGCGCCGCTCCGGTGAGCAGCAGCACCGCGAAGGTCAGCGTGTAGGCGTTGACGGTCCACTCGAGGGACTGGATGGAAGCGCCGAGGTCGCGGTGGATGGTCGGCAGGGCGACGCTCACCACGAGGTTGTCGAGGACGCCCATGAAGAGGGCGACGGAGACGATTCCGAGGGTCCAGCCTTTCCTACGCGAGGCACT
>JAVEEE010000337.1 GCA_030840615.1 Frankiaceae bacterium
GGACGACAGAACGAGCTGATGCGCCTCGTCGCGGACGGTTGCACCAATGCCGAGATCGCCGCGATGCTCCATCTGTCGCCCCACACCGTCCGCACGCACCTGGCGAACATCTTCGAGCGGCTCGGTGTGTCGAGGAGATCTGCCGCAGTCGCGCGCGTCTTCTCGACGTGACCGCAGTTAGCGACGAAGAGACTGCTTCGTTCGCCCGGAAATTCGCGCGACGCTGTGACACCGACGGCGTAGCGTCGAGGAAGTTATGAGCGTCGACGAGCTGACCCGCGCCGCCGACGCTCTCCAGGTCGGCCCGGCCGGCACCGCCTCTGACCCCCGTCGCATCACCCTCGCGCGGCTGCGCGGAGCGGTCACCTGGTGGTCGCTCGCCGCGGCCGCGGTGGCGGCGGTCGGGTTCGCACTCGGCACCGTGGTCGCCGGCCGCATCGCAGTTCGGCCGTCAATGAGGCTGGTCGAGCTGCTCGCGCTGTGCGTCGTCGGCGGCGCGATCCTCGAGACCGCCGGCCGGGCCGCGTGGGCGGGTGTCGTCGACCGCGCCGAGGGGCGGTTGCGCGGCGACCTGCTGGCGGCGGCACTGAGCCAGCCACTGTCCGCGCTGTCGGAGACGGCGGTCGGCGAGATCCTCGACCGGGTCGACGACGACACGCACGAGCTCGGCCTGCTGCTGCGGCGGATGGCATGGGACCTCGCCCGAACGGGGCTGCGGGCGGTGCCGATGTGGATCGTCGCCGGGCTGACCTGGTGGCCGGCCTGGGTGCTGTTTCCCGTCACCGGTGCGCTGACCGCGCTCGTCATGCGCGGGCCGTCCGCCGAGGTGTCGCGGCGCAAGGTCGAGGAGGAGATTGCGTGGACCGACCACGCCGCCGTCATGGAGGAAGGTGTCGCCGCCCGCGACGACCTGCGCTCCAGCCTCGGCCAGGCCTACCTCATCCGCCGCTGCGCGGAGCTGTCCGCGATCGTGCACACCCGGGTCGCGGCGACCTGCCGCGCCGCCGCGTCGCTCGGGCGCCGGGCCGGGCTGATGCTGCACGGCCTGCTCGCCGCATCAGCGGTGGCCGGCGTCGCGCTCGCCGTGCATCATCATCTGTCGATCGCGGCGCTCGTGACGCTGTTTCTGGTGACGACGGCATTCGTCGGTCAGATCGACATGGTCGCGCGGCACATGCCTGACCTGCAGGAGGGGCTCGGCGCGCTCGCCCGGCTGCGGTCGATGATGGCCGTGCCGGCCGAACCGACCGGTGGTCGTGCGGTGCCGGCCGGTCGGGTCGGCCTCAGCGTGCGCGGCCTGCAGTTCGCCTATCCGCACGGCACGTTCGAGCTGCGCGACATCGACCTGGAGGTGCCGGCCGGTACGACGATCGCTCTCGTCGGGCGCACCGGGTCAGGAAAGTCGACGCTCGCCGCGGTGCTGTCGCGTGCGGTCGAGCCACCGCTCGGCAGTGTCTATGTCGGTGATGTCGACGTGACGACGATCGACCTGCAGCAGCTGCGCGGCGCGATCGGTGTCGTGACGCAACGCACCGAGATCATCAGCGGCACGCTGGTCGACAACGTGACGCTGTTCGCCGACCTCCCCCGCGACGCCGTCACGCGCGCGATCGATGAGCTCGGGCTGACGTCGTGGGTGGCGGCGCTCCCGGACGGGCTCGACACCGTGCTCGGTCCGGGTGGCACCGCGCTGTCGGCGGGTGAGGAACAGCTGGTCGCCTTCGCGCGGCTGCTGGTGCGCGACGTGCAGGTCGTCGTGCTCGACGAGGCGACCGCGCGGATGGACCCGGTCACCGAGGCGCGTGTCGTGGCTGCGGCCGAGCGGCTGCTGAGCGGGCGCACCGGCGTACTGATCGCGCATCGGCTCTCGACGACCGCGCGCGCCGACACGGTCGCGGTGCTCGCCGGCGGGCGGATCGTGCAGCAGGGTTACCGCGCGACCCTCGCCGATTCACCGGGGCCGTTCCGCGACCTGCTCGACGCCGCCGGCGTGGACGGCGACGCGCTGTCGCTCGATGCCCAGTCCCTCGATGCGCTGTCGCTAGACGGGGATGCGATGTCGGTCGACGGCGAACGCACGGTGACCGCGACAGCCCGGCGTACCGGGGATCTCCCACCCGAGGACGTGCCCGGTCCGGGACCGTCGCTCGCCCGCAGCACGGTGTCGATGCTGCGCGGTCATCCGCGCTGGGGGCTCGGTGGTGCAGGGCTGTTCCTGGTGTCGGCGGTGACGGGCGCGTTCGGTGCGCTGACGGGATGGATCTGGGGTCACCTGGTCGCCAACCTGCAGGCGGGCCGGAGCGTGACGATGCTGAGCGTCGCGCTGGTGGTGGCGCTGCTCGTGTCGCCGCTCGCAATGTCGGTGGCGTTTCAGGTCTATCCGCAGTGGTGGACCGCGGTGCTGCTGCGGGTGCGGCAGGCGGTGTTGCGCGGGCAGACGATGCAACACCGGCTGCCGCGCACGCCGCCGGGCGAGGTGGTGGCGCGGGCGATGGACGCCGACCGGTTCGCGCGCTACGCCGACAGATGGGTCGACTTCGTCAACGGCGTCGTGATCATCTTCGTGACGATGGCGGGGGGGTGGAACGTGCTCGCCGGCCTGGTGCTCGTCGCGGTGATGGTGGTGTCGGCGGCGGCGGCGACGGTGGGTACACCGATCGCGGGCCGGTCGGCCGCAGCGGCGTCGACGGCGCGGGCACGGTTCGGCCGGTCGCTGGTGTCGGCGCTGGATGCGGCGCGGACGGTGAAGCTGGCCGCGGCGACGCCGGCGGTGCACCGGCACCTGCAACACGTCGACGCCGGCCGGGTGAGTGCGGCGGTGCGCGAGCATCGGGTGCAGGCGGTGCTCGACGGCGTACCGCTCGTCATGGTGCAGTGCGGCGTCGTCGCCGGGTGGCTGGTCTACGAGACCGGCGGCTGGGGGCTGGCGACCGCACTGCTGGTGACGACGGCGGTCAACGGATTCGACTGGTTCGGTCGGGTGGCCGGGTCGGTGATCACCGAGGCGCCGGGCGTGCGGGCGTGGAAGGAGGCGACGTCGCGGCTAGCCGATGGCGTCGACCTTATGGCGCTGCCCGCCGGTGTCGACCTCGTGCACGGGCTGGCGCCGGCTCCGGCGTTGCCACCGCGGACGCCGCTGCGCGACCTGTCGGTGGTCAACCTGACCGCGGTGCATCCGGACGGCACGATCGGTGTCGACGGGGTGAGCTTCTCGGTCGGTGCCGGTGAGCTGGTGCTGCTGATCGGGCCGGTCGGGTCGGGGAAGTCGTCACTGCTGGCGGCGCTGGCCGGGCTGGTGCATCACACCGGGCACGTGCGGTGGAACGGCATCGACGTCGAGGATCCGCAGGTGTTCCTGCGGCCTGGTCAGGTCGCTTACGTCGCGCAGGTGCCGCGGGTGCTGTCGGGGACGTTCGGCGACAACGTGC
>JAVEEE010000348.1 GCA_030840615.1 Frankiaceae bacterium
AGCGCGGCATCGGCATTCTTCCGCCCGGTGATGTCGCGGGCGATGGTCGAGACGCTGGTGATGCGTCCGGTCGCATCCGTCATCGGCGAGATCACCAGCGAAATCTCGACGATCGACCCATCCTTCCGTACACGTTGCGTTTCGATCGGCTCGCCCGGGTCGCCGCGCGCGGCGCGTGCCATCGTCTCCACGAGCTCGGCGTTCATCCCGGCCGGCACGAGGAGCGCTCGGCTGCGGCCGATCATCTCGAACGCGGTATAGCCGTAGAGCCGCTCGGCGCCGGCATTCCAGTGGGTGACGAGGCCGTCGAGGTCGGTGGCGATGACCGCCGCGTCGACCTCATCGAGCAACCGCGCCCGAACGCGAGCCGCCTCGCCGGCCCGCATCTGCTCCGAGACGTCCTGCACGGTGCCGCGCACCCGCACGACGTTCCCGGCGGCATCCTTAAAGCCGCGGGCGCGGGCCTCCAGCCACGTCAGCGCCGCGTTCGGAACAACGAAGCGATGACGCCCGACGTACTCCTCGGTCTCTGTGAGCAAGGACCGCAGGCCCGTCATGAGCGCAGCCCGGTGCTCGGGCGCGACGAACGCCACGACGTCCGCCGGCGTCCCGTCGCCTCCCATGTCCACGCCGGTGAGCTCGGCGAGCCCGGCCGAGAACTCGATCCGGCCGCTGACGCGATCCCATTCCCAGGTCCCGATGCCGGCGACGTCCTGGGCCTCGCGCAAGGCCGCTTCGCTGGCCGCGAGCCGCTCACGCTCGCGCACCTGCTCGCTGACGTCGCGAAAGACGCCCAAGAGGCCTGGCTCCCCGCCGCTATCGGCGAGGATCTGGACATCGATCAGCGCCGGGAACCGCTCACCGTTCTTGCGCTGAAGCACCACCTCATCCGTTCCCCGTCCCTTCGCCAACGCCGCGCACAACGACTCCCCGCGCACGGCGGAGCGCTCCCGCGGCCAGTAGGGATAGGGCGCGGTCGCGCCGACGAGTTCCTCCCGCGCAAAGCCCGTCATGGCACAGAAGCGGTCGCTCACCTCAGTGATCCGCCCCGCGCCGTCGAGCACGCAGATCCCCTCGCGCAGGGCAGCCAGCAGCGCGCCGCTGCGCGCCGCCTCGCGCTCGGCCCGCCGGCGCTCGGTGACGTCTGTGCCGATCGCGTAGAACTGCCCGCCGTCACACGACGTCGACCACAACACCGAACGAAACGACCCATCCCTGCACCGGCAGCGCGTCTCGACCTCACGTGCGACGCCATCGCGCCGCCCGTCCTCGTACACGGCGAGCAGACTCGCTCGATCGTCATCGTGCACGAGCTCGCTCGGCGACAGCGCGAGCAGCTCATCGCGCGACCAGCCCAAGATCTGCTCCCACGCCGGGTTGGTCTCGACCCAGCGACCGTCCTCGATCACGCAGACGAGCTCCTTCGACAGGCTGAGCAAGCGACGTGCGCGGCCCGCGAGGTCGCGCTCACCGAGGCCGTGCGCTGCCGTCACGAGCGACGCGCGGGCGCTTATGACCCCCACCACGCCTCCGAACTGACGCCGCTCCGACGAGCATCCTCGGCGACGCTGATCAGCGGCGGCATGATTTCCAGGGCTTGGCAAGTGGCGAGCATCGACGGCATGAGGTCCAAGGAGAAGCGGCGCAGGGAGATCCGATCCCCCAGTCCTTAAAGGGGCCAAGAGATCAGCTACCGCAGAACTCGGCGTAAACGACCCGCCACTTGACCGCGCAGGCAACTTCGGCCGCCGCTTGAGAGCTTCGCTGGGAGGTTGCCCAACACAGCTGACGCCGGGAGCCCAATAGTGCGCCACACTTCCAGGGGCTTGGCCTGTACATAGCCGCGCGGTGCGCCGGCTCGGCCGGCTGGCGCTAGAGGCCGCCCCGGGTCTCGCTCGAGCAGCTCGCCGCGGGGCTGAGCGCGCTCGACGAGCTGCCGGACACGCAGGCACGGCGCGTGCTGCGGGAGTCGGCGGCGCAGGCGGGGGCGCGGGCGCCGCCGGGTCTGCGTGAGCGGGCGCGGCGGGGGTTGTCGGAGTCACCGTTTTCGCGTGCGAGGGCCGACGCCTACGCCTACGTCCACGACCGCGGCCGCGACTTCGCCGCCGGCATCTGGGGCGTCGACGCAGTGTTCATGCTCGACGCCGTCCGCCAGGCCCTCGTGGACCAGGGCGACGACGGACAGGCCGCTCCCGACCCGGCCTACTTCGCCGGCGCGGGCCTCGACGCGAGCGACCCGCGCGACGCGGCCGAGGAGGAGCGCGCGCCACCACGAGCAACGCCAGCGCCAAACGGATGCGGTCCGCACGAACCTCGGGCTCGGGCACGACCTGCGCGCCGGGCCGAGCGAGCCCAAGCCCGACCAGCTCGACGCGCTACGCACATCTGTCTGCCGTCTGCTCGCACGCGACTACCGCGACCTGATCGCCTACGGCGCCGGCCGGACCCACCTCGAGCGTCAGCGACCGGTCGGCAAAACTGCACGCCACGAACCGCAGCCGATCGACACCATCGTCGACGCCGAGCTGCGGCGCGCGCTCGCCGAACCGGACCCGTTGCGCGGGATCGCCGCCCTCGTGACGCGCTGCGCGGCCGCCTTCGTACTCGACCCCGACGGCGTCACCCGCAGCAAGGTCCTCGGCAGCGAACGGATGGCGCGCAAGCTCCACGACGCGCTGCCCAGCGGCGACGAACCATTGCGCAGCGCGCCGTGGGCGTTCCTGCGGCCGATGCTCTCCCCGCGGCTGGCCGAACTGCACCGCGACGCATTCGTGATCGAGGACGACCACCACAGCACCGTCGACCTCGCGGCCCACCGCGGCGACTCGACCCTCGACGAACTCGACCTCGACGTCGACTCCGACGACGCCGCCGCCGCTTAGGAGAACGCTCCCAAAGGCCCGCCCCGCACGCCGGGGCGGGCCAGCGCGACCTGCAGGCCTTCTTCGTGTCCTCAAGGTCATCCGACCTGACATCGCACCGAGCGACCGGACGGTCAGGCGATCGGCGTATGGAGGCACGCACGCGCGTGGGCTCGCCCCCGCGCACAGCACCGAACAGCCCCGGGCAAGTGTGCGAATCCACAGAGGGCTACTTCGCCGAACCGACTGATGTTGCCGCCCCCGATGCGGAGACGAGGGCCTGCCGGCCGCTCTCGTTCCTCGGGGGGACGCGGACGCGGGGTGGGGCGTCGCAGCCGGCCGGCGAGCCGTTGCATGGACACGTAGGGCCCACACGACCGAGGGCCACCGGCGGAACCGGTGGCCCTCGGCGTTGCTGGGGACGCTGAATGCGCGCCCGCGTCTTACTTTGCGCTCAGCACCACGATCTTGCCGACGGCCGGCACAGCCAACTGGGCGACACCCCGGCGGCTCGTCTTGGCGGTGTAGCGACGGGAGCGGACCATGATCGCCACCGTCTTGCCGGCGGCCACCTTGGACCCGTTCATGACGCGGATCCGGACCACGCGCTTGTGCGCGGCGTTCGCGTTGATCGACAGGATCTGCGTCGTAAACCCACGCGGACCTCGCGGACCGGACGCGCCGTCGGTGCCGTTGGTTCCGTTCTTGCCTTGGGCGCCGGTCGCGCCGCTCGCGCCGCTCGCGCCGCTCGCGCCGGCCGGACCGGTTGCGCCGTCGGAGCCGGTAGCGCCGGTGGCACCCGTCGGCCCCGTGGGGCCGATGGGGCCGCCCGGGCCGATGGGGCCGATCGGACCGACCGGACCATCCGGACCGACGGGACCGACCGGACCGGTGCCGTCGTTGATCGTCACGCGATCGCACGCCGTGCGATCGAGATAGGTGTCGCTGGGGTCGGCGATGACGTCGTCGCTGCCGGCGCCGCAGTCCATGTTGTCGACTTCGCCGTCGCGGGTTCGGAGGAGGTCCGCGCCGTCGCCGCCGGTGATCTGATCCGGCCCTTCGCCGCCGTCGAGGATGTCGGCAGCGTCACCACCGTCGGTCGTGTCCGCGCCGCCGCCACCGTCAATGTAGTCCCGGCCGGCGAAGCCGTACAGGCGATTGGCGCCGGCGTCGCCGACGATCTCGTCGTTACCCGAACCGCCCTCGGCGTTCTCGATGTCGCTGATGGAGTCGCCCTCGTCGAGCGCACCGTCGTTGCCTGACTCGTCGAACGTGATGAACACGCCGCCGACTCGTCCATCATAGGAGACCGTGTCCGTACCGTCGCCACCGATGTACGAGTCGGAACTGGCACCGCTCTTGTTGTCGTTCGCGACGATGTAATCGTTCCCGCCGCCGCCGTTGACCTGATCCGGTCCGTTGCCGGCGATGATGGTCTCATCGAGGCCGCCGCCGACGATCGTGTCGTTGGCGGCGCCTGTCTTCAGGATCTCGAACGTGGCAAGGACCGCGTCGTTCTCGCCGGACTCGCCGCTCGGGCCGGCGCCGCCGACGTTGATCGTCACGCGGGCGCTGCGAAGGTCGTAGACGAGCATGTCGGCACCGTCGCCGCCGTCGAGGGCGTCCGCACCGTTCGGCGCGGTCCCTTCCGTCACGGTGTCCGCACCGGCACCGCCGGCGACCACGTCGGTGCCGAGGCCACCCGCGATCCCATCGTCGCCGTCGTCGCCGTTGACAGTGTCGTCCCCAGCGCCGCCGGTGACCGGGTCGTCCTGGGAGCCGTCGTTGCCGGGACCGGCGTAGACGATGTCCGCGCCGCCCTGGGCGTCAATGGCGTCGTTGCCGCCGTTGGTCGAGATGGTCTCGCCGTTGGCGCTGCCGGTGACGAGGTCGTTACCTGATCCGGTGCGGTAGTCCTCGAAATCGACCACGACCGTGTCGTTCTCGCCGGACTCGCCGCTCCCGGCGAGGCCGTTGACGGTCAGGGTCACGTTGTTGACGCGACGGCTGTAGTCCACGACGTCGCCGCCGTCGGCGCCGCCGGCGAGCGTGTCGGCGCCGTTGACGGAGAAGCCCTCGTCGATCGTGTCGGCTCCGGCATCGCCGCTGACCGTGTCGTTGCCCAATCCACCCGCGAGCCGGTCGTTGCCGGCATCGCCATTGACGGAGTCGTCGCCGGCATCGCCGTTGACGGAGTCGTCGCCGAGATCGCCGTGCAGGGTGTCCACGCCGTCGTCGCCGTTGACGATGTCGTTGTCGGCCCCACCGCTGAGGACATCGGCGCCGCCGCCACCGCTGACGGTATCGGCGCCGTTGCCGCCCGTGATCGGGATCGCGGCGACCAGCGGCACCGTCGTCGCCGGCGTTCCGTCGTCGCCTGGGCCTGCGTCGATCGTGTCGCCGTCATCGCCGCCGTCCATCGCGTCGTTGCCGTCTGCACCGTTCAGCGTGTCGTCGCCGGCCGCGCCGGTGAGCGTGTCGTCGCCCGCGTCGCCGAAGATATGATCCGCGCCCAGGTCGCCGTGCAGCGTGTCGTTGCCGGCGTTGCCGTGGATGACATCGTCGCCAGCGTTGCCGTTGACAATGTCAGCGGCCCCGCCCGCATTGATCGTGTCCATGCCGCCGTCGCCGGTGATCGTGTCGATCCCCGCACCGGTGTCGATGCTGTCGTCATCGCCCTCGCCATGCACGCTGTTGGCCCCGTCGCCGGCATTGATCACGTCAGCGCCGGCGCCGGCGGAGATCGTGTCGTTGCCGAGACCCGTGGTGACCGTGTCGATCCCGGCTCCGCCCGTGATGGCGTTGGCGCCGCCGCCGGCGGTCACGCTGTTGGGCCCGGCACCCGTATCGACCGTGGCGAAGCCGTCGGCGTCGGTGATCGAGTCGCTGCCGTCGCCGGCGTTGATCGTGTCGACGCCGGCCCCGCCCTCCAGGGCGTCGTCGCCGGTATCGCCGTTGACGATGTCGTTGCCGACACCACCGTTGAG
>JAVEEE010000429.1 GCA_030840615.1 Frankiaceae bacterium
TCGCCGACGTCGGCGGTGATGCTGAGCCGGTAGACGTTGCCCCAGGGATGTCCCGGCACGGAGCGGTCGACCGGCGACAGCGGCGCGGCGCTGACCGTCGCCTCGTGCGCGTCGGGTGACGTCGCGCGGACCGACCCGGCCGGCAGATAGAGCGAGATCTGCGGCCCGGTCTCGGCACTGCTCACCGTTGCCGCGCCGCCGCTGTGCCCGTCGGCGAGCGACAGCTGCCGCGTCGCCGTGGTGGCCGGTTGCGTGTCGCGGTAGTTCGCCGGCGGCGCGACGAACCGGTAGGGCTCGTCGGGAAAGCCGATGCCGTCGTAGATCGGCGGCGCTCCCGGCGTGACGATCAAGGCGACGGCTTCGAGCCCGGCCGCAACAGCCAGTACGACGGGGCAGCGCCGAGCGCTCGGCGACCGGCCGGCCAGGGTCAGGCGAGACATCGAGCGGAGGCTATGCCGGGTCCGGACGCCCGCCGGCGCGCATCAGCAGGTCGACGACCAGTCCGGTCCAGCCGGTCTGGTGCGACGCGCCGAGGCCGGCGCCGGTGTCGCCGTGGAAGTACTCGTGGAACCAAAGCTGGTCGCGCCACGCCGGCGACCGCTGGAAGAGCTCCTCCTGCCCGAGGAACGGCCGCCGGCCACTCGCGTCGAGCGTGAACAGGCTGATCAGGCGGTTCGCCAGGTCGTCGGCGACATCGTGCAGTGTCAGCTTCTGCCCGGAGCCGGTCGGGTATTCGACGGTGAACCCGTCGCCGTAGAAGTCCGCGAGTCGTCGCAACGACCCGATGACGAGGTAGTTGACCGGCATCCAGACCGGGCCACGCCAGTTGGAGTTGCCGCCGAACATTCCCGAGACCGACTCGCCGGGCTCGTAGTCGACGGAGAACGTCGTGCCGTCGACGTCGAGCACGAACGGCTCGTCGCGGTGTCGAGCGGACATCGCACGCAAGCCGTGTGCCGACAGGAACTCGGTCTCGTCCAGCATCCGCTTGAGCAGCGGCTCGAGCTGCTCGGGTTTGACGATCGACAGCAGCAGGTCGTCGTGATGGTCGACGCGATGCGCGCCGGTGAGCCCGCGGGCGTAGTGCGGGCGATGGTTGCAGAACCACTCCATCCGTTTGGTGAACTCCGGCAGCGCCTCGAGGGTCGCGTCTTCGAGAATCGCCGAGGCGCAGAGCGGCAGCAGCCCGACCATCGACCGCACCCGCAGCGGGATGCGCCGACCGTCGTCGCCGACGAGGACGTCGTAGAAGAAGCCGTCCTGGTCGTCCCACAACCCGTTGTCGAACATCGCCGCGGAGATGTAGAGGAAGTGCTCGAGGTATTTCGTCGTCATCTCTTCGTAGGCGGTGTCGTGCTGGGCGAGCACGAGCGCCATCTCGAGCAGGTTCAACGAAAACTTCGCCATCCAGGCGGTGCCGTCGCTCTGCTCGAGATGTCCGCGCATCGGCAGCTCGGCCGACCGGTCGATCGGGCCGATGTTGTCGAGCCCGAGGAACCCGCCCTCGAAGACGTTGTTGCCCTCGGCGTCCTTGCGGTTGACCCACCACGTGAAGTTGAGCGAGAGCTTGTGGAACATCCGCTCGAGGAACTCGAAGTCCTTGCTTCCGTCGATGTGGAAGACGTGCAGCGCTGCCCATGCCTGCACCGGCGGGTTGACGTCGCCGAACGCCCACTCGTAGGCCGGTAGCTGCCCGTTGGGGTGCATGTACCACTCGCGGCAGAGCAGCAGCAGCTGCTCCTTCGCGAACTTCGCGTCGACCCAGGCGAGCGCGATGCAGTGGAAGGCGAGGTCCCACGCGGCGAACCACGGGTACTCCCACTTGTCCGGCATGGAGATGACGTCGCGACTGTCCAGATGCCGCCAGCCGGTGTTGCGGCCTTCGAGGCGTGCCCCCGGCGGCTGCGGGCCGGCCGGGTCGCCGACCAGCCACCGGTCGACGTCGTAGCGGTAGAACTGCTTGCTCCACAACATCCCGGCGACGGCTCGCCGGAGGACGAGCCGCTGGTCGGCGGTCAGGTCCGGGTCATTGAGGGATTCGAAGAACGCGTCGGCCTCGGCGAGGCGCTGCTTCATGACCTTGTCGAACCCCGCGTCCACGTCGCCGGGCGCCTCCGACGCGGTCAGGCGGACGCGGATCGTCGCCGACTTGCCGGGCGCCACCGTGAGCCGGTAGCGCAACGCCGCCTTGGTGCCCACGCGGTCGGGGTTGACCGTGTCGCTGCCGCCGACGACGTGGTCGTTGATGCCGTCCTTGGGGTACGCCGGCCCGCCGGGCGCGCCCCAGAGCCGCTCGCTGTTGGTCTCGTTGTCGCAGAACAGCAGCTCCGGGTCGAAGTCTCCCGACAATGTGAGCCGCCCGAGCGAGTGGTGCTCAGCGGCGATGCTGCCGTTCTCGACGCGCATCGTCGGCGGCGTCTGCTTGCCGGCCGAGCCCCACGACCACGTATTGCGGAACCAGAACGTCGGCAGCACCTCGATCTGCGCCTGCTCCGGCCCGCGGTTCTCGACCGTGACGCGCATCAGCAGGTCTTCGGGCGAGGCCTTCGCATAGTCGACCGTGACCGCCCAGTAACGGTCGTCGGCGAACACGCCGGTGTCGACGAGCTCATACTCCGGCTCGTTCTTGCCGCGGGACTTGTTGGTCGCGGCGAGGTCGGCGTAAGGGAACTCGCGCTGCGGGTAGTGGTAGCGCCACCGCATCCACGAGTGCGTCGGCGTCGAGTCGAGATACCACCAGTAGTCCTTGACGTCTTCACCGTGGTTGCCCTCGCCACCGGTCAGGCCGTAAGGGCGTTCCTTGAGGATGGGGTCGACGCCGTTCCACAGCGCCAGCGCCAGGCACCACGTCTCATGCGCGTCGCAGACGCCGGCAAGCCCGTCTTCGCTCCAGCGGTAGGCACGCGAGCGGGCATGGTCGTGCGGGAAGAAGTCCCACGCCTCGCCGGTGGGGCTGTAGTCCTCGCGCACCGTGCCCCACGCGCGCTCGCTGACGTAGGGACCCCAGGCACGCCAAGGCTCGCTGCCCTCGTCAGCAGCTGCCAGCCGTTCGCGCTCGACATCCATGCAGACAACCCCCGGTCTCCGCTGGGACGCTATAGCCTCCGCAGCCGGAGGATGTGGAAGTTGAGACCTTGCTGAGACGTGGCTCGGCGGTCGTGGTGGGGGCATTGCTCGCGTACGGGGCGCTCGCACCCGCGATCGCCGACGCAGCGACGTCGTACGGCCCGTGGTCCGGCACGGTTCGCCTCGACGGCCCGGTCGACCAGGGCAACCCCAACGGCACGCATCCGGGCGCCAACGTCAGCGCGACCTACACACTCGGCAGCCAGCACGCCAGCGACACCACCGTGTACGACGCGACGATCGCGTGGACCGTGTCCGGGAAGTCACCTCCGAACCACGACTGCGGGTCCACCGGCACGGTGGTCGGCTACAGCTACCAAGGCAGTGGCAGTGCCGCTGGGACCGTTCAAATTGCGTGGAGCGCCGGCAACTACCAGATCACCGCCAGCAGCCCGGCAAAGCCGAAGTTCACCGTCACCGACAACTGCCCCGGCAACCCGCCTCCTCCCTCCGGGACGACGCCGCTCGGACCCGCGACCCGCTTGGTCGCGTCTACGTCCGACAACAAGACCGCGCTCAATAACGCCAGCCAGACGAGTCGGAGCGACTCCTGGACAGTGACCTACAACCTCGCGCGCTCGGTGGTCACGCCGACTCCGACGCCGAGCGCCTCGGCGACCAAGACCCCGAAGCCGACCGGCACCCCGACCAGCGCGACGCCGTCGACCACCGCCACACCGACGGCGACGGCGACGCCGCACCACCGGCGCCATCCCAGCGCGACGCCGACACCGACCGAGAGCTCCTCGCCGGTCGCGCTGCCGACCACGCCGCCGCCGTCCGCGGGTCCACCGGACACCGGCCAGCCCGGCCCCTCCAACCCCGGTGACGTGAGCGGCTTCACCCGTCACGTCGCGGACGCCTCTCAGATCGCGACGAACGGCCGGACGCTGCTGCTCAACGCCGCGCTCGCGCTGCTGCTCGTGATCATGCTGCTGTTCCCCGCCGAGCTCTTCAACGGCACGTTGATGGAGAACTACGACGAGGTGCGCGGCTGGTTCGGACCGCTGGGCCGGCTCGGGACAAAGCTGGAGTCGCACCCGCTGCTCGAGTCTCGGTCGCTTCGCCTGGCCGGCGTCACGCTGTTCACGGCGATCACCGCCGGTGTCTACGGCTTGATCGATCCGGAGTTCGGGCTCGACGGCGCTTCGTTGCGCCTGTTCATCGCGCTGGCGTTCGGCCTGGTCGCGATGACCGTGCTCGCCAACGGCGCCGCGCTGCTGTTCGTCCGGTGGCGCTACGGGGTCGGCGGGCACATCCGGCTGCGACCGGGCACCCTCGTGCTCGCCTTGGGCTGCGTGCTGCTGTCACGCCTGATCCACCTGCAGCCCGGCTACGTCTACGGCATCGTCGCGGGGTTCCAGTTCTCCCGCGAGATCGATCATGCGCAGGAAGGTCGAGCCGTCGCCGCCTGGGCCGGCTGGCTGTTCGCCCTGTCGATCGGCGCGTGGCTGTTGATCGAGCCGGCCCGCCACCTCGTCGAACACCACGAGGGGGCCTTCCTGCCGCTCGTCGCCGAGGAGGTCACCGCCGCGCTCACCGTCGAGGGACTGACCGTGCTGCTGCTGGCCCTGGCGCCGATCCGGTTCCTGCACGGCGAACGGCTGCTGCGCTGGAACAAACCGGCCTGGCTTGTGGCCTACGCCGTGACGGCGTACGCGTTCTTCTCGATCGACATCCATCCCGAGTGGGCCGGCACCGAGGCCACCGTGCCGCTGCGCGTCTGGCTCGTGCTGTTCCTCGGCTTCGGCGCGTTCTCAGGAATGTTCTGGAGCTACTTCCGATTTCGGCATCCGCGGACCGCCGAGAGCGAATAAGGTTCGCGCCATGACGACGCCCTCGACGCCGGGCGCGCCCGACTTTTCGCTGAAGAGCGACTCTCCGTGGTCGCGACTCGCGCTGCATCGGGTGCCCCAGCAGTACTTGCTGATCTCCGCCTTCGTGTCGTATTGCATCCTCGGGGTCACCTACCTCGAGGGCACGACGATCTGGGTCGCCTTCGGCCTCGCGCTCTTCCCGTGGGTGCTGATGGTGTTCGTCGAGGTGAAGTGGAGCTACAAGCACTTCGGCTGGTTCGCATTGTTCGCGTTCATGGCATTCGTGCAGTTGATCCACTACAGCGAGCACTGCATCGAGGTGTTCCAATACCACGTGCTGCACGACCCGCTGAAGCAGTCCACCGCGATCTTCAGCAAGTTCAACATCGAGGGTGTCCACCTCGCGGGTGACACGTTCCTGACCCTCGGCACGATCGTGTTGCTGTCGAAGTTCCCGCGCAACCCGTGGCTGTGGGTCGCCATCCCGTTCCAGCTGGCGCACCAGACGGAGCACACGTTCCTGGGCTTCATGCACT
>JAVEEE010000446.1 GCA_030840615.1 Frankiaceae bacterium
TGATCTACCGGGCGGCGGCGATGTCGGAGCGGATGGAGCCCGACCTCACGTTCATGTCCGCTGCGGCGAAGTGCTTCGCCTCCGACGTCGCGATGGAGGTCACCACCAACGGCGTGCAGCTGCTCGGCGGCTACGGCTACACCCGCGACTACCCGCTCGAGCGGATGATGCGCGACGCGAAGATCACGCAGATCTACGAGGGCACCAACCAGATCCAGCGTCTGGTCATGGCTCGCAACCTGTTCAAGAACAATCCGGTGCATTGAGGCGCGGTCGGGACACAACCATGGTTGATCTTTGGTCGAGCGGGACGGACTACGAGCCCTACGTCGGGCGCTGGAGCAGGCTCGTGGCTGCGGAGTTCGTGAACTGGCTCGGCGTCCCCGCCGGCCGGCGATGGGTGGACGTCGGTTGTGGAACCGGTGCGCTGACAAATGCTGTCGTCACCCGCTGCGCGCCGTCCGAGGTGCTGGGCGTCGACCCGTCCGAGGAGCACATCGCCTGGGCGAAGGCACACCAGGACGATCCACGTGTCGCGTTCAAGGTCGGTGACGTCAGTGCGCTCGCCGGCCATGTTGCCGACGTCGTCGTCTCGGGATTGGTGTTGAACTTCATCCCGGACCCGGCGGCCGCCGTCTCCGTGATGCGGGCGACGTCGCCCGGCGGAGTCGTCGCGGCGTACGTGTGGGACTACGCCGGCCGCATGGAGCTGATGCGGCACTTCTGGGACGCGGCGGTAGAGCTCGATCCCGCTGCGGCGTCGCTCGACGAAGGCGCCCTGTTCGGTGTGTGCCGGCCTGATGGTCTCGAGGATCTGTGGCGCGACTGCGGCCTCGTCGACGTCTCCACCAGGGCCGTGGACGTCCCGACGGTCTTCCGCGACTTCGACGACTACTGGCGTCCCTTCCTCAGTGGCCGGGCACCTGCGCCGGCGTACGCGATGTCACTCGACGAGGGCGCTCGGCAACGGCTGCGCGAACACCTCAGAGCCCGGCTCCCGGTCGCAGCCGACGGCTCGATCAGTCTCGTCGCTCGCGCCTGGGCCGTGCGCGGCCGGTCGACTTAGCGGCCTGACCTAGTCACGCCCGTCGTTGCGCGACGCACCGGCATTGCATGACGCCCTGTGCGTAAGACTGGGACGGTGGCGAGCTGGGTCGATGATCGGGTCGCGGCGCGATGGGCAACGTTTCCTGCCGGCGCTTCTCCTCGTCCTGTCGTGCTGCTTCAAAGCCGCGCAGGGATTGACGGCGGGTTCCTCGACGGCGCAGCGAAGATGGCATGGATCGACGGCGCCATCGAGTGGGACGTCCGCATGCCGACCGAGCTGGCACAGCATCTCCCGGGCCGCAAAGCGGGCCGCGATCATGCTCCGCTCAGAGTCACCGAGGCCACGCTCATCACAGCAGCGTTCCGCTGCGATCGAGGACTACGCGACTTGCCCGCCTACCGACTGCACCTGACTGGTCTGCGAGGGTCGTGCGTCGTCCTCGCTCCCGAGGTTGCGCCCTGGTGGCCGGTAGGTGAGGAAGAGCACCTCGGTACGGGAGGTGAGGCAACAGTCGAGGACGACGGACTGACCGTTCACTTCCCGGCGTTCGGCGGCGTCCTGACCGACTTCCATCGGGCGGAGTTCCAGGAACACGCGACTTACGTCGTCGGGCGAGCGATCACCTCGGAACGAAAGGCCGCGGCGGGAACCGCCGTCGGCATGCTGGCTGTCGTTCAGCAGGTTGCCGGGTCGCTGGCGTCACCACTCGGCGGTCGTGCCCTGCTCAACACGAGCGGCCAACCGATAGCCGTAACGCGCTCCAACGTCAGCTGTTCCCTGGCTTTTTCCACACCGCCGACAGCTGGATGATCTATATGCACTGTCGGGTGCGAGCACCCGGAAAGTGTCGGGGGCATGTCGTACATTTCGAACATGCATTCGATTGGGCGGGTTCGGGAGGAGTTCGCGGTGTGGGCCGCGGGGTTCGACGCGTCGGCCCGGACGGTGGCGGACAACCGGCGGGTGATGGTGGACGCGGCGGCGATCGAGCGAATGGCTGCGGCGGTGAAGGCGCAGGCGGCGGCGCGGGTGGCTGAGTCGGGGCGTTGGCGGGAGGCGGGAGACCGGTCGGCGGCGCACGAGTTGGCCCGGGAGACCGGTACGACGGTCGGTGCGGCGCGCGAAACGCTTGACACCGCGGCGGCGTTGCAGTCGCAGCCGGAGCTGGCTGCGGCGGCGCGGCGGGGGGAGCTGTCGGCGGCGCAGACCTCGGCGGTGGCTGCGGTCGGTGTCCTCGCTCCGGATCTGGTGCCGGGGTTGATGGCGCGGGCTCGGGAGACGTCGGTGGCCGAGCTTCGGGAGGAGTGCGCCCGGGCGGCGGCGGCGCGGGAGGCTGACCCGGAGGAGAGGCGGCGGCGGATCCGCGCGCAGCGGTCGTTGCGGCACTGGGTGGATGCCGCCGGCACCGGGGTGTTGCAGTTGCGGGACGCCCCGGACGTGATCGCGGGGGTGATGACCGCTGTCGCGCCGGCCCGTGAGGCGCTGTTCCGGGCGGCTCGGCAGTCTGGGGAACGGCCACGCCCGGACGCCCTGGACGCGGACGCGTTGGTGGCGACGGTGGCGGCCGGACGCAACGGTGGGGGAAACGCCGATGGTGACCTGCCGCCGCATCGGTGTGCGCCGCGGGCGAAGATCTTGGTCCGGATCGACTTCGACGCGTTGCTGCGCGGCCGGCCGATCGACGGTGAGGTCTGTGAGATCGCCGGCTACGGACCGGTCGCGGTGTCCGCGGTGCGGGAGCTGATGGCCACCGGGGACGCGTTCCTCGCCGCGGTCGTCAGCAAAGGCGTGCAGGTCGTCGGCGTCGCGCACCTCGGTCGCAAAGCACTCGCCCACCAGTCGACCGCGTTGGAGTGGGTCAACCCGACCTGCGCTGCGGACGGGTGCACCCAGGCGGTCCGCCTCGAAGACGAACATCGGATCCCGTGGGCGATCCGCAAAGTGACACTGCTCGATCTGATGGACCGGCTCTGCGAGCATTGCCACGCGCTGAAGACCCACCACGACTGGTCACTCGTCGACGGGGTCGGCAAACGAGCCTTCGTGCCACCCGACGACCAACGACACCCCACCCGCTGCCCACGATCGGCACGCGGCGACCCCTCGGCGGCCTGACTGCGGCAGGCGGCAAAAGGTCGACCGGTCACGGCAATGTGGCGTCGTGGTTCGTCACGGCGACGCACACTGGTAACGATGTCCCCGTCCCCCCGCCTCGTCGCATCGTCGCTTGTCGTCGTTCTCGTCGGCGGCGTCGTCGCGGTGACAACGCATGGTCGCGACCACGGCAGCGAACCTGCCGCCGCGGTGCGACCCGTCGGGAGCCTTACGCCGGCTCCGAGTCCGACACCGTCGTTGACCCCGAGTCCGGCGACGTCCCCGCGCCCGCGATCGACAACGCCGGCCCGACACGAGCAGGCCGCGGCCAAGCCGCTCTTTCCGCTGCCCGCCAAGCCGGCGTACCCCAAGCCCTGCCCGCCGCCTCCGATCAAGCCGGGGCCGCCGTTCAAGCCGCCCAAGCCGGAGATCAAAGCCGCGCAGCTACCCGGGCCGGTCGCGGTCGCGAAGCACCGGCACGTGGACCTCCGTCCGGTGTCCGGCAAGGGCATGTGGCTCACCACCTGGGCCGACACCCGGCTGGACATCCCGCGCCTCATCGCCAAAGCCCGAGCTGCCGGATTGCAGCAGCTGTGGGTGCGGACCGGCGGCACCTACCAGGGCTGGTACGGCGACCGGCTGCTGACCGCGTTGCTACCCGCCGCGCATGCCGCCGGTCTGTCGGTGATCGCCTGGGACTTCCCGACGCTGTCCGACCCGTTGCTCGACGTACGCCGGGCCCGCCACGACCTGTTGGGGACGTTCGGCGGCGAGCGGCTCGACGGTTTCAGCCCCGACATCGAGACGATCTACGAAGGCACGTTCAACAGCGACCGTCGCGTCCAGGTCTACCTGTCCCGCGTCCGCCGCGACGCCGGCTCGATGCCGGTCATCGCGACGGTGCTTCGACCGACGGAGACCCAGCTCGCGACCTACCCCTACCGGGCGGAAGCGCCTTACGTGGACGTCTTCGCGCCGATGGTCTACTGGTCGTGCAACGAGCCGGGCATCACGGCCCTCGAGTCGCTGAAGCCACTGGCCAAGCTCCGTCCCGTGCACCTCGTCGGGCAGTCCTACGACATGGGACCCGAGGGCGGGCGGCACGGGCTGCCCACCGGTCGGGAGATCTGGCGGTTCCTCGACGTCGCGAAACGCAGCGGCGCGGTCGGCGCGAGCCTCTACGTCTACAGCTCCACCCGGGGGCCCCAGTGGCAGGCGCTCGGCGCCTACCCCTGGC